>CABUMZ010000005.1 GCA_902492825.1 uncultured Collinsella sp. | reverse complement strand
CCGCCTCCGACCGACTACCAACTAATATTTTTTCAGCCCAGGCCCCTGTGTACCGCGCGTCGAAGATCTTCAAATTCAAATAACCTGACAATCGATTCTTATAGCAGAGGCCCCTTGGCCTTTAGTTTGATACAAGTTCCGCACGAGCCGGAAAGCACTTAATGTGCTTTCCGTGCGAGCAGGACTGTTCGCAGTAGCAAACTAAAGGCCAAGGGGCCCAGTCAACCTATCAGCAGCGATTACTCGGCAGCTAGTTGAATTTGAAGATCTTTGAGGCAAGACGGTATAGGCCGAGTGTGGTTTTGTCTCCGGCCCGTCCGCGCAGATTGGTGAAGAACCCGACCACGCCGTAGCGGGCACGACGATACATGCGCTCGTCGTAGGCCTTCAAATCATTCCACAGCGTCTTTAGGCGCTCGTCGGCGCAATCTTCCTCGGAAAGCTTGGTGAGCACCGAGCAGATCGCCATCATCATGGTGAAATAGCCCATCATGTACGAGCGCAGACGCGACGACTCAACATCGCTGTACAGGTGGTACGACTCCATCATGATGCGCGTCACACGGAACTGCTGGTCCAGACGCTTGACCATCGTGGCCTCGTTGACACTCTGGCCCTCGCGACCGATAAAGTAGCGATAGAGGTCGATGTCGGCGTAGTACATGGTCTTGCAACGCGGCAGCGGCACGTAGGCGTAGATGTTGTCCACATAGAACGTGTGCGGCGGCATGGGAAGGTTGGACTCGCGCAGCACATCCGTGCGATAGCACAGGCTGTGCATGAGTAGGTTCTGGTCCAGGCGGAAATGACCGATCTGATCCCAGGAAAAGATCTTTTTGCGCGGCAGGGCAAATTTGTAGCCAATAGCGGTATGCGTGCCCTCGTAAACCTTCTCGTACACGTAGTTCGAGATAAACAGGTCAACGCGCTGGTCACGCTCCTCAAAGCCACGCAGAATCGACAGCATGGTCGAAAGGGCAGCGCCGTCAAGCCAGTCGTCCGAGTCGACAACCTTGTAGTAGGTGCCCTGCGCCTCGCGCAGACCCGAAAGGACGGCAATACCGTGACCGCCATTCTCCTGGTGCACCGCGCGGATGATTCCAGGATAACGTGCCTCCCACTCGTCGGCCTTATCGGCCGTCTCGTCCTTGGAGCCGTCGTCCACTACGATAATCTCGATATCGGTGGCGTAATTGCTCCCCTCCAAGATGGAGGTGATGCAATGGTCCATGTCCTTGGCGGCGTTATACGAGGGAATACCGAATGTTATGACTTTATGCATGGCAGGCGATAATCTCATCCGAAAGATCGAGGGCGGAATTGGTCACAGCGTCCATATCGTAGTAACGATACTCGGCCAGACGACCCACCGGGTGGAAGTTCGTCAGGTTCTGGACGCGCTCAAGATAGCGCTCATAGAGCTCACGGTTCTCGGGCTCAAGAATGGCGTAGTACGGCGTCTCGCCCGAGCCGGGCGTATAGGCCTTGGAATACTCCTTCATGATGGTGGTCTTGCCGGGCAGGATCTGACCGGTCATGTTCTTGAACTCGGTAATGCGCGTGTAGTCCTCGCTCGTGGTGTAGTTGACGGTGCCCACGGGCTGGAACTGGTCCATATCGAGCGTCTCGAACTTCATGTCGAGCGTGCGGTACGGTAGCGCGCCCAGATCGAGATTGAACAGCTCATCGAGCGGACCGGTGTAGACGATCTCGCCACCATAGACCTTGCCGTCGATCTTGACGGTAGTCTCGTCGATTTCAAAGAGGTCACGGGCGTCCACGTCGCAGAACACGTCGATCAGGTCGTGGTCGAGCATGTGCTCAAAGAGCGCCGTGTAGCCCTCCTGCGGCATGCCCTGGAAGGGAGCTTGCGGGAAGTAGCGGTCATCATCGCCCACAAAGACGGGAACGCGGCCGGTGATCGAGGGATCGATCTGATCGGGCGTCTGGCCCCACTGCTTCATGGTGTAATGCAAAAAGACGTTCTCGTAGACGTAATCGGCGACCTCGGCAAGATCCGGGTCGTTCTTCTTACGCAGCTCCATAATGGGCACCTTGACATCCTTGCCAAAGGTCTCCACGAGCTTCTGATACAGCTCCTCGCCGCGCTCGTCACCAAAGGCGAGCTTGAGACTCGCATGGTTGAAGGGCACGGGCATAAGGGTACCGTTGATGTTGGCGAGCACCTTGTGCTGATAATCCGTCCACTTGGTAAAGCGCGACAGGAAATTGTGCACGCGCTCGTTAAAAGTGTGATAGATATGCGGACCGTACTCGTGGATCAGGATTCCGGCCTCGTCAGTGCAGTCATAGGCATTGCCCGCAATGTGGCTACGGCGCTCCAAAACGGCAACACGATAGCCGATGGTCTCGGCAAGACGGCGGGCGCAAACGGCACCGGCATATCCAGCACCGACGACAATCATGTCGTACGCGCCGGCGTTAAAGCCTTCAGGCAGGCCTGAGGTAATCTGCATCGATACTCCTTGTCAAAAGCCACGGGCTCGTTAGCTGGGCTTTTCTCGAACATTCTTCGAGACATATTTATCAGAGCGATTATAGCGCTAATGCGTCCTATAATGAGCTTGCCACACAAGGAAAGCTCAAGCACCGCGGCGTACATAATTGAAAGGTAAACCCGCTAGCAGCGGGTTTATTCGTGAACAGCCGGGTGCCTGGAGCTTAGCGAAACGCTTGTAAGGAGTAACATGAGCGATTTCCTAAACCGTATGAAGTCTGCCGCCAAGGCCGACCTTAAGACGATCGTCCTGCCCGAGGGCGAGGATCCGCGCACTATCGTCGCGGCCACCAAAATCATCGAGGAGGGCCTGGCAAAGATCGTCATCCTGGGCAACCCCGACGAGATCAACGTTCCCGGCGCTACCGTCATCGACCCGCGCAATGCCGAGAAGCACGAGGAGTACGCGCAGAAGTTTGCCGAGCTCCGCGCCAAGAAGGGCGTTACCATCGAGCAGGCTCGCGCCCAGGTGATGGACGCCACCTACTTTGGCACCATGATGGTCAAGATGGGCGATGCCGACGGCCTGGTCTCCGGCGCCTGCCACTCCACCGCCGACACCCTGCGCCCCGCGCTTCAGATCCTCAAGACCGCCCCGGGCACCAAGCTGGTCTCGGCCTTCTTCGTGATGTGCACCGACACCCCGCAGTTCGGCACTGATGGCACGCTGATCTTCGCCGACTGCGGCCTCAACATCAACCCGTCCTCCGACGAGCTCTCCGAGATCGCCATCGCCTCCGCTCACTCCTGGTCCACCTTCATGGGCAACGTTGAGCCGCACGTGGCCATGCTCTCCTACTCCACCATGGGCTCCGCTGGCGGCGAGGTCGCCAAGAAGGTCCAGGAGGCTGTGAAGTTCTGCAAGGAGAAGGCTCCCGAGCTCGCCATCGACGGCGACCTGCAGCTCGATGCCGCTATTGTCCCCACCGTCGCCCAGCTCAAGGCTCCCGGCTCCTCCGTTGCCGGCAAGGCCAACGTGCTCGTGTTCCCCGACCTCGAGGCAGGCAACATCGGCTACAAGCTGGTCCAGCGCTTCGCTGGCGCCGACGCTTACGGCCCCATCCTGCAGGGCATCGCCAAGCCGGTTAACGACCTTTCGCGCGGCTGCTCTGCCGACGACATCGTGGGTGTCGTAGCCATCACCGCCGTCCAGGCTCAGATGGCTGAGTAGCGTACATATCCCCTCGGGACAGGAATTTCCGCCCGCTAGCAAAAGGCCTCCGGAGCTGTTGCTCTGGAGGCCTTTCGTTTACTTGCAAATGCGCACGTTAGTTGTTCTTGGTCAGACGCTCGACGTCGTGGGCGATCATGTATTCCTCGTCGGTGGGGATGACCATGACCGTGACGGCGGAACCGGCGGCGCTGATGACCTGCGGGCCGTTGCCCACGGCCTCGCGGTTCTTGTTGTTGTCGATGCGCACGCCCAGCCACTCAAAGCAGTCGCAGAAGGCCTTGCGGATCGACCAGTCGTTCTCGCCGATACCGGCGGTAAAGGTGATGGTGTCCACGCCCGCCATGGAAGCGATCATTGAGCCGGCCTGCTGCATGGCCTTGTAGGCAAACATATCAAAGGCGAGCAGGCAGCGCTCGTCGCCCTCGGAGGCACGTGTACGGATGTCACGGGCATCGTTGGAGATGCCCGAGATGGCAAGCAGACCGGACTGCTTGTTCATCATGTCGTCGACTTCCTGGTAACTGTAGCCGCCCTCGCGCTGAAGATAGCACACGGTGGCCGGGTCGATGGAACCGCAACGGGTACCCATCATCAGGCCGTCAAGCGGCGTGAGGCCCATCGTGGTGTCGCGGCACACGCCGTCCTCAATGGCGGCAAGCGAAGCACCGTTGCCCAGATGGCACGAAAGCAGGCGGTGGCAGCGCGAGCCCAGGATCTCCTTGGCCATCATCCACTCGTAGCGGTGGCTCGTACCGTGTGCGCCGTACTTGCGCACGTGGTACTTGTCGCACACGTCCTTAGGCAGCGCGTAGGTGTAGGCGACCTCGGGCATGGTCATGTGGAACGAGGTGTCGAAGACGGCCACGTTGGGCAGCTCCGGATACTTCTCGCGGCAATATTCGATTGCCGCGGCCTCGCCGTAGTTGTGCAGCGGAGCAAGCGGTGCCACCTCAAGAATCTTGGCCATGACCTCGTCGTCAACGACTGCGGAATCATCGAAGTGCCAGCCGCCCTGAACGATACGATGCCCAATGCCATCGATCGTAAAGTCGGTCTTCTCGAGCTCCTCGAACACGCGAGCGATAGCAGAGCGATGATCGGGGAAGGGAACCTCCTCGGTCTGCTTGGCGCCACCGTTCTCGGAATGACCAAAGATACCCATGTCCGAGCCGATACGCTCACAGTTGCCCTTGGCGAAAACCTCGCGGGTATCGGTATCCAGAAGCTGATATTTAAGGCTTGAGCTGCCGGCGTTGACAACAAGTACGTTCATGAGACTCCTTTGCAGTGCAATACGGTCGACACAGACCTCTTAAGGCGACCGCATTTTAATAAGAAGTTATCACATCTTGATAAATAGCTATCAGGTATATCGCCCAACGAGCGCAAAAGAGGGGCTGAACGGCACTTGGTCGTCCAGCCCCTCCCCTCTTGCAATTACTTGCCGTTGACGATGCGCTCGACGTCAGAAGCGATCATGAACTCCTCGTCCGTGGGGATGACGAAAATCTTGACCTTGGAATCCTTGGCAGACAGGCACCAAGCGCCATCGCCACGCAGGGCGTTACGGGCATGGTCCATCTTGACGCCCATAAAGGCCAGACGGTCGGCAACGCCAGCGCGAACGGCCGGAGCGTGCTCGCCGATGCCGGCGGTAAAGACCAGGGTGTCCATGCCGCACATGGAGGTGGCCATCTCGGCGGCCTTAGCGGCAATCTTGTAGACGAACATATCGAAGGCGAGCTGAGCCTCGGGGTCACCAGCAGCGGCGAGCTCCTCAACGTTGCGGCAGTCGTTGGTCTTGCCACCGGTCACAGCCAAAAGGCCAGACTTCTTGTTCATCATCTCGTCGACCTCGTCGAAGGTGTAGCCACCCTCGCGCTGCAGGTAGCACACGGTAGCCGGGTCGATGGAGCCGCAGCGGGTGCCCATCATGACGCCGTCGAGCGGCGTCAAGCCCATGGTGGTGTCCATGCACTTGCCGTCCTCGATGGCGCACAGGGAAGCGCCGGAGCCGATATGGCACACGACGACCTTGCGGGCCTCGCCGTTGGTCATCTCGGCGACCTTCTTGGAGATGTAGCGATAGCTGGTGCCGTGGGCGCCGTACTTACGGATGTGCAGCTTGTCGCAAACATCCTTGGGAAGGGCGTAGGTCTTGGCGACCTCGGGCATGTTGAAGTGGAAAGCGGTGTCGTAGACCGTGACGTTGGGCAGATCGGGATACTGCTCCAGGCAGTACTCGATAACGTTGGCCTCGGGGTTGTTGTGCAGCGGCGCCAGCGGGGCGACCTCGCGAATCTTGGCGAGGACGTCCTCGTCGACGAGGGAGGAATCACCAAAGTACCAACCGCCCTGAACGATACGGTGGCCGATGCCCTCGATCTTGACGCCGTTGGCCTCAAGGTCCTTCAGGACGACCTCGATGGCGACCTTGTGGTCGGGGAACTCGATGTTCTCGGTCACCTTCTTGGAGCCATTGGCAGCATGGGTGAAGGTACCACCGGTAAAGCAGACGCGCTCGCAGGAGCCCTTTGCGGACACCTTATGGGACTTGGTGTCGATGACCTGATACTTAAGGGTCGAAGATCCCGCGTTGACGACCAGAACGTTCATGTGTCTCCCTACTAACAGGCGGTGTGGCGCCGCCAGGTTACATACGCTTCAATAATAAACCCAAACGCCCTCGCGCTCGGGTTTATTGCGTTGATATATAAGTTATCGGTGCCTAAATACTCATGGCCTTTGACTTGTAAGACGAAATAGCGCGGGGATATACACCAGGGAAGAAATCCCGAGCGCAACAAGCAATACGACTCGAATGCCCGCGATGCTGCTCAACGCAGCATTGAACAGATAGAAAAGGATGGCACCCACCGCCACCATCTGGCTTTGGACCGAAATCAGTGAACAGCGCATCGAAGAATCGACAGCATTTTGAAAAATTGAGTATTTAATTGGAGCAAATAACGAGTACGCGACCGTCTGCAGTACATAGAACACGGGCAGCAAATAGACCGGAGTAAAGGGAATCAAAAACAGAGCAGCCAGGGAAAGGCGCACGATGCCGCAAATACGCGCAAAACGGCCCTTGTCGACATGAGCAATCACACTGGGCACAATAAGCCCCATGGAGGCCGAGGCAAGAAGCTGGACCGCAATGATCACACCCGAAGCGACGGCATTCATTCCGCGACCCGCAAGCAACAGTGAGAAAAAGTCTTCCAGGGCGACAAAAGCAAATGCCTGAGAGCAGTCCATGATGAACGCTGAACGAAGAATGCCGTTACGCGCAATAGCGGCACCGATCATCTTCGGGCTAATTCCACGCTTAGGTGTCGCTGTAGTGTCCCCTCTTCGCATCTCAGGAATGCAGACAACGACAACCAACGTCAACACCATTGCGATGATATCTGCCAAAAGACCAATGAGATACGCGCCAGCGGACGAAATGAAACCGCCCACACAAGCGGAGAGGGCATAAGAGGCATAGAAAACAAATCGCTCAACGACATTAAGCCTTACGAGCTGGTCCAGAGAGACGCTGTCAATGTAAATCGCTTCCATGGACCCGCTCATACATGCAGCGGCAAAACCTTTGAGAGCAAACGCGCCGATTAAAAGCAGAGGAGAACGGACGAGAAGCAGGGCGGCGTAGTATCCAAGCATCCCCACGACGCCAACGAGACCACTTGTCTTTCGTCCAAACCTATCGGCAATATAGCCAGTGGGAACTTCAAGGATGAACTTGCTCACTTGATATGCAATCATCATGCTAGAAATCGCCACCATCGAGAATCCGACGAATTCAAGGTAAACCGTCAGAAAATACAAAATGGTGCTGAAGTTCGACAGAAAAACAAACGTCATATAAAGCAAAACCGTACGGTTTTTCATGCTCCGCCCTCCAAGAGTCAACAATCTAAATCGGAATCTTGGAAAAGCATGAGGGCAAAGCCGTCAGTCATGTGTTACAAGGCGTCAACATTCACTTGACGACACGAGGCCAAATGGCCTCACGAAGCAAGATGACGCAATAGGTGAAGAAATACCGTCTGGTGTCGATCGGTCCAGGCATTTTGTCGATAGCAAAAGTAGATGGGCAAGGCTACGTCATGCGAACCTTCAATAGAGTACTCGCTCACTTCCGACCCATCTGATGCGAGAGAAGAGCCAGAAAAACCCAATATCAATCCCCCGGCTTGAAGAAACTCAGCCTGCGCTCTGTTTCCGTATTCGACGTCGCGGAAGCGGAAATTAACCAGCTGAGCTTCGGGGCATTGATTGATCGCATTGAGACAGGGCGACAAATTAATGGGAACAGCTAACCTGCCGCCCAGTAACTCACGAACGGTCATAGCGCCCACAGATTGATGACCCGCTGGGCACGAAAGAACCTTGAGCTCCTTTTCACCCAAGTATTTCGAAGAAAGGACACTGTCCCTTGGTTCCTCAAATGAGATGGCCGCATCCGAAATGCCAAGCACAAGTGATTCAAAGCATGTAGCCGTTGGCTGATGCCACACATCAAGGTGAATCTGAGGGTGCGAGCTTTCAAACGAGTCGTACCAGTTTTCGGAAAAAAGACGCCCCCGCCCGTGAAGACAGGGGACGTAAAGACGAAAGTGGCCGTCGGGCGAAACGCCACCGTTCCCCGATTGGGTGTACTTTTTGAGATCGTCGACTTGTGCCAGGATCACGCGTGCACGACGCGCAAATTCTCTGCCCGCCGGAGACAAAACAGCCTCCCCCGCCGATCGATTGAGCAAAACGATCTGATACTCAGACTCCAGTTTCTTAATTGCCGACGAGACAGCCTGTGGGCTCACGTGAACGGCGCGAGCCGCTTTGCGCACGCCGCCGTAGTTCGCTACCGCTTGAAGGTATTCGAGTTGAGAAAACTGCATAGGTTACTCCAAAGGCAGCCAAGGCGACGGGCCGTGCGTCCTCAGATGAGGTTCTCGCCCAGGTTCTTGCCGCCGAGGACGTGCATGTGGAAGTGCATGACGGTCTGACCGGCGTTGACGCCCTTGTTGGAGATGACGCGGAAACCGTCCTCCAGACCCTTGGCCTTGGCGACCTCCTGGATGGCGTGGGCCATGGCGCCCATGGTCTCGGCGGGCACGTTATCGGCGATGTCACTGTAGTGCTTCTTGGGGATCACGAGCGTGTGGACCGGCGCCTGGGGATTGAGGTCGTCGAACGCGATGACCTGGTCATCCTCGTAGACGACGGTCGAGGGGATCTCGTGGTTGGCAATTTTGCAGAAGATGCAATCACACATGGTTGGTTCCTTTCTCACAGACCAAGGTAATTATATTTGGTCGGGATGGTTAGAACGAAAGGTTGTCGTCGGTGTTGGCGGCTTCGCCGTCGGCGAGCACGTCGTTGCCGTCGACATCCTTCAGGAGCACCGAGACCTTCTGCTCGGCATCGGACAAGCGGGTACGCAGGCTCTTGAGGAGCTCGACGCCGCGGGTATAGCTCTCAAGCGACTCCTCGAGCTCCATATCACCCGACTCCAAGCTGCGGATGATGAGCTCCAACTCCTGTGAAGCCTGCTTGTACGTAAGCTGCTCGACCGGGGTCTTCTCTGCCATATCTGTTTCCTTTCCTAAAGGTTTATCGCTATGAAACGCGGCCTACTCGACCGTATCGACCGTTGCCGCCACGTTGCCGTCTGCCATGCGCACGCGAATGGCGTCACCGGGCTTAAAGGTCTTGGCGCTCGTGGCCACCCCATCATCGCTGTACGCGATGGAATAACCACGGGCAAGCACCTTGAGCGGCGACAGGGCATCGAGCGAGGCTGCCGCACGGCCCAGGTCGGATGCTGGCTTGTTGAGCATCGTGCGCCCCTGATGCTCCAGGCGGGAGCTTGCGAGCGTGAGCGCATGGCGCTTGCCATCGAGTCCTGAGGTGCTTGCGATCAAGCGCTCGGGCAGACGCTCAAAGTTGGAGCGGAATGCCCCAACCGAACGCGTTATGGCGCCGGACAAACGATCGGCCGTCAGGGAAAGCTCAGACTCGCGACGCTCAACCATAAACGTTGGGTCGTTGAGGCACGGGCGGCACGCAGCCGCATCGAGCGCATCGCCCAAGCGAGCCGTATAGGTATCCCAGGCACGGCGACCGCGCTGATCGAGCATCTCCAGGTCGACCTGGGCCGACCCAATCATCGATGCCATCGCAGCACCCAGACGTTGATAGCGCGCCTCGAGCACATCGGCCAACTCCGTCATAGCCGGCGCCACCGATTCGGCCGCCGCCGTAGGCGTGGAGGCGCGACGGTCGCTCACCATGTCGCAAATCGAGGTATCGGGCTCATGGCCAATGCCGGTCACCACGGGCACGGGACAAGCCGCCACCGCGCGGGCAAGCTCCTCGTCATTAAAGGTCATGAGGTCCTCAAAGGAGCCGCCGCCGCGCACCAACAAAATACAGTCGGGCGCCGGCGTAATGGAAGCGGCGCGGCGCAGGCCCTCAATGAGCTCTGTCGGCGCACCCTCGCCTTGTACCTTGGCACCCACGCAGACGAGCTCGACGAGCGGGTTGCGACGACGCAATGTGCGCTTGACGTCGTCGATTACGGCACCCGAAAGCGAGGTGACGACCGCCACGCGGGAGCAGAACACCGGGATGCGGCGCTTGCGCGCTTCGTCCATCAGACCCTCACGGCGTAGCTTTTCGGCCAGTTGCGCCACTTGTTGACGCAGCAGACCCTCCCCCGCCAGCGAAAACGAGCGAGCGACAAAGCTCATGCGGCCCGTAGCCTTATAGAGATTGAAGCTGCCCTTAAAGCTCACCTGCATACCGTCGCGCAGATCGAACGTGCGCTTGAGATAGGCACCCTTCCAAATGATGCAGTCAACGGCGGCCGAATCGTCCTTGATCTGGAAATAGCAGTGGCCGCTTCGGGCGTTAGGACCACGGAAACCCGTGACCTCGCCCAAAACGCTCAGTTGCGGAATGGCATCGAGCGCACCGGCGGCGATCTCCACCGCCTGGCTCACGCTGAGCTCCTTGCGCTCTTGCTCGTCCGAACCGTCGAACTCGGCGGAAACGGCATTACCGGTTAGGTTCCAGCCTGCCACGCAGCCTCCTTTCGTTATCGAGCACAGAGGCTCCGGCCCCGTGCGAAATTAAGTCCAACACATAGTACAGCGCCGCGAGGACACGAATCCCCGCGGCGCCTGCCTGTCCCATTTGTTATCGGTTGGAGTTTCTGTTGTAGCGAGCCATAAGGTAGAGCAACTGAATGATCGAAGTGAGCGCTGCAGCCACATAGGTAAGCGCGGCTGCCGTCAGTACCTTCTTGGCGCCGTTGACCTGCTTGGAGCTCATGCCCGACTGCTCGATGTACGCCACAGCACGTCGGCTGGCGTCAATCTCGACAGGCAACGTAACGAGTTGGAACAGCACACTAAACGAGAAGAAGATCAACGCGAGGGTCGTGAGCCCGGCAATGTTCATAAACAGGCCCAAGAGTAACACGATGGTCCAGGTGTTCTGGGTAAAGTTGACGACCGGCACGAGGGCGGTACGCACTTTCATCATGGCATAGCCGCTTTGACGCTGGGCGGCATGGCCCGCCTCGTGGCAGGCGACGGCAACGCTTGCGACCGAACCGCCCGAACGGTTGGCATCCGACAGATACAGGTTGTTGTCCTGCGGGTTGTAATGGTCGGTGAGCTCGCCAGCGACACCCTTGATACCCACGGCGCTACAACCGTTGGCATCGAGCATGCGGCGAGCGACTGTGGCACCCGTATCGCCGTCCGAGCGAACCTTGGACCAGGTTTTGTACGTCGAGTTGATATAGTTCTGTGCGGCAAGGCCAAGCACCGTGCAGACAAGAACAACCAGCAGGTACAGCGGGTCGATGCCAAAGCCGTATCCATAGTAATAAGGCATGCGAATTCCTCCGAGTCGAGTTACACGTTGGAGGCATTTTACCCACTCAACCGGCTAGGCTTCCCTACAGGAGCTCGATTTTGCCGTCCTTCACCGTCAACCCCATATTGCCGGAAAGCAGATCGTCCAGGCGCGAGCCCACAAGCTCAAAGCGCCAACCTTCGCGCAGGCGGCTCTGCTCGGGATGCTCAATGTAGTCGGCCAGGTCATCGCGCGAGGCAATGACCGAGGTCGCAACGCCTGAGCGCTCGGCAACCAGGCGGATAAGCGCATACATAAGGTCAGTCACGCTCTCCAGCTCCGGCGAAATCTGACGATGTCCGCGCACCAAGAGCGGCAGGCGATCGTGCGGACAGCTCGCACCGCGCTTGATGGCCATGAGCGCACCGTCCACGTCGCGCTCCCCCAATTGATCGGTACCGCGAATGCTACGGAACTCCTCAACGCGCACGGGATTGCGCTTAACGAGCGCTAGCAGCGTGTCGTCGGACATGACCCACTTGCGTGGGATGTTGCGCCGCTCGGCGCGGTCCTCGCGCCAGGCGGCGAGCTCGCGCGCGATACCCAGCTGATGACGGCTGCACGAATTGATGCGCTTGACCTTGCGGAACGCCTCGTGTCGATCGGCGCGATAGTGCGACTCGTCAGCCAGCGGGCGCAGCTCGTCGAGCACCCAGTCCACACGGCCCAGCTCGCGCAGGCGGCTCATCATCTCGGTATAGGCGACGATCAGGTACTTGACGTCATCGATCGCATACTCAATCTGCTTATCGGTCAGCGGGCGGCGCGACCAGTCGGTCAGTGACTCGGTCTTGGGCAGCGATACGCCGCAGAACGTCTGAACAAGCGCGCCATACGAAATCTGCTGGCGCTCGCCCAAAAAGGCGGCGGCGACCTGCGTATCGAAAATCGGTCGTGGCAGCACGCCCACGGTATGGAGCATGACCTCCATATCCTGCGAGCACGCGTGGAAGACCTTGGTCACGCTCTCGTCGGCCATAAGCTCGGCCAGCGGCGATAGGTCGTCGATTACCAGGGGATCGACCGCGACGCTCTCAGCAGGGGTGGCAATCTGAACCAAACATAGACGCGGATGGAACGTGCGCTCGCGCAAAAACTCGGTATCGACGGCAATCGCGTCGAACTCACGGGCGCGCTGGCAAGAGTAGAGCCTGATGTGTGGAAATGTACATATCAACCCATCGAATAAGGTTAGGCCCGAAAAACACGGGTAGGATATCGGCATTGCCTTACAACTATACTCGGTTAGTCACAGAACGGGAACGTAAGTATGCGCTGCCTTATCATCCACAACCCGGCATCGGGCCCCAGCTCAGATGAAATCTTCGCATTCACGCACGCCCTTGCACAGGGCGGCGACGAGGTCGTGATGCGCTTTATCGGCGATGGCATGGAACCCGAGGACGCCGTGGCAGACGTGCGCGAGTTTGACCGCGTGGTCGTTTCGGGCGGCGACGGCACTGTCTCCAACGTGCTCGACCAGATGCGCGGATGCGGTGTCCCCACGCTCGTCTTCCCCTCCGGTACGGCCTGCCTGTTCTTCAACAACATCGGCAATGCCCCCGAGGCGGCGGCGCTCGCCAAGGCCTGCCGTGCCGGTCGCACGGTCAAAGTCGACATGGGCGAGCTCTTTTGGCTCGACGAGAACGGCAACGAGAAGCGCCACGGCTTCATCATCATCGCCGGCTCGGGCTTCGACGCCGAGATCATGATGAAGGCCGCCCCCACCAAAAACGACATCGGCGAGATCGCTTACTTCCTCTCCGCGCTCGCCACGCCCAATCCCACGGTGGCGCACTTTACGATTGAGCATGACGGCATTGTCGAGGAGCTCGACGGCATCTGCTGCATGGCCGGCAACACCTCGGTCATCCAAAACGACATCAACCTGTTCCCCGACTGCCGTATGAACGATGGCATGGTCGACATTGCGGTCATCGAACCCGTAAAAACTGTGCAGCTTCTACCGACTGTGATCACCGCCGCACTCGACCCCGCCGGCAAGGTACTCGGCCGCCCGCAGTTCAAGATCATCCAGACCAAGGAAGCCAAGATCACCTGCACCCCGTCGCTGGGCATGCAGTTCGATGGCGAGATTATCTCCAGCAATTCGGGCGTCTTTGGAGCCCGCGCGCTTCCGCAATGCCTCGACCTCATCGTCGACGAATTCTCCCCGCTCGGAAAATAGGAGGACCCTATGAACGACAATCCCCTGCTCGGCTTTATCATCATCGTTTTGGCCATGCTCGTCGGCTATGCGATCAACGTGATCCACCGCCGGAAGAAGTAATTCCACATTGGTATGATATTCATCCAATTATCGTCTCCCCTGCTGTTTATGCATTTGCCAAACAGCGGGGGATTTTCTTTGCGCCCCGTGCAAGGCGCTTTATTCAGGTAATGTAATTGCAGGACGTCTTTATTAAAGTAAAGCTACAAACCGAGTATAATTAACCACTCATCGCATATTTCATTACGCTTATCGAGTAAGTTTCTTTCATAGATGAATATTGTTTCCAGTTCGTTACGCTAATGGGGTGTCTTTATTGGCTGAAGCTCTCTGGCAACGGAGAGCTTTCGCACGCTGGGAGGGAAAATGAGGAAAACTCACCCCGTCAACGCGCTCAAAAAGCTTGGCATAGGCCTCGCCTTTGGAGCTGCAACCATCATGTCCATGCCGACGTCTGCGCTCGCCTGCACGCAGATCTACATGGGCGGCAAGCTCACGGCGGACGGCAACACGTACTACGGCCGCGCCGAGGACTTTGGCAAGCGCTATCTTAAGCACTACGGCATCGAACCTGCCCACGAACCTGGCTTTAAGTACAGCTCGATTGAATCTGCTTTTGAATACACTTCGAACAAGCCTACCTATCGCTACAGCTATGTACGCGACCACCCCTCCAACTGGATGGGTCGCACCGACGCCTACTCCGAGGCCGGCATCAACGAGAAGGGCGTCTCCTGCTCCGCCACGCTAAGCACCTCCTATAACGAGGAGGCCGCTGCAGCAGACCTCATCGATGAGGAAGTGGGTCTGGGCGAGTACAGTTACGGCAGCATCATCCTGGGCGAGAGCGCCACGGCCCGCGAGGGCGTCGAGCTCCTCGGCAGCCTGATCGATGATCAAGGCGTCTGCACCAACGACCAGATCATCATCGCCGACAACAACGAGACCTGGCTGTTCGCCACACTTTCCGCCCATCAGTGGATCGCCATGAAGCTCGCTGACGACGTCGCGTCGCTCAACCCTAATATCGGGAGCCTCAACTACGATGTCGACCTCAATGACACCGAGAATTGCCTCCACTCTGAAAAGATCCAATCCATGCCCGAAGAAAAGGGTTTCGCCAAATACTCCGCTGACGGCAAATTCGATGTCGCCCAAACGTATGGCGAAAGCCTCGCCGATTCCGGCGTAAACCAGTGGTCCCGCTATGTGCAAGGCCGCGATTATTTTGGTAGTCAGCTGACCGAAGGCACAGATTACGACATTATCACAGTAAAGGAGAAAGGAAAACCTGACCAAAAGGGAGCCATGGTCAGCGAAATCCAGCCCCTGTTCTTCAAGCCTGGCAAGTCTGGTTGGAGCACTTTCGAGTTGATTCGCGCCTTCGGCAACCGCGGCGAGAACGTCCCTGGCCTCAACGCGAACACTGATGGTGTTTATTGCATCGGCAGCGAGCGCAACACCGAGATCAACCTCTTCCAGATTCGTCGCGGGTATGACCCCGAAGTCGCTACCATCCAGTGGGAAATGCTCTCCCGCGCCGCGTACTCCGTCGCCATCCCGTTGTACTCCGCTCTGATAACTGAGGTCAGCCCGTACTTCAGCGATCAGACCGTCTCCTTCGATCACTGCAAACAGACTGACGTCGTGTACAACGAGGAGCCCGAGAACTCAATCAACTACGTCCTCATGGACATCAGCTCGCTCTGCTTTGAGAACCCTGACACCCTTGGTATCAGCGTCCGTGCCTACCTCGATGCGCTCCAGAACGAGCTCATCGAGCAGAACAAGGAAGTTGACGCCGCCATGCTAGCCGAGACGACCACCGAGGGCCGCACTGCCCTGGCCAACAAGGCCGGCAAGGCTGCTACCGAGAACACCTACAAGAAGTGCAAGGCCCTGCTCCAGGAGATGCGCGCCTATCAGAAGGCCGAAAACTTCGACCAGCCCTTCACCCCGAGCGACCTGAACACCGAGACCAACGGCCTCAAGGTGTCCATCACCTACGCCAAGGACGCTCTTGCCACCGACCCGGTAACCCCGGATCAGCCTGGTACTCCTGAGCAGCCCGGTACCCCCGAGCAGCCCGCTAAGCCCGAGCAGCCCACCACCAAGCCCGAGAAGCCTGGCAAGTCGGACACCACGACCACGGTAACCACCAACAAGACGAACACCAAGGGCGGCCTGCCCACCACCGGTGATCGTTTTGATGGCCGCATGGTGGCCGCATTCGCCATCGCTGGCGTTGCCGTCATCTCCGCGGGCGGTTACTTCCTCTACCGTCGCAATAAGGAGTAACGTCTTAGCTGAGCGGACAAGGCAGCAATGGCAGCCTCGCCCGCTCAGCCCGCTCTTTTGACCGGCGGGAAACCCGCCTGAAATCTTTTTAAAAAAGATTTCCCCGCACACACTTTGCTGTGCTATAGTGCAGCGCAACAGCAACTAGGTGCGACCGCGCCACGGCATCACGAAAGGAGCCACCAACATGAAGAACACAATGAAGTCTCTCAACAACTGGTGGTGGCGTGATGCGAATACGATCGGTCGACAGTGAGTCCCTCACGCCTGCTTTTGCGCTCTAGGTGATTGGAAGGCCTCCGGTTTCGACCGGGGGCCTTTTTCTATCTCGAGCCCGATCGCATTCGCATCACGCGCCTCCGTTTTTCTCTTACACTCCCCTTTTTGAAAGGATTTTCACCATGTCTCAGAACACCACCGCCACCGCCCAGCCCCGCACCGTCCAGACCGCCGACCGCGGCAAACTCGATGTCCGTGCCCTCGTCCTGCTCGCCATCCTGCTCGCCGCCGGCTTCATCCTCAACTTCACCGTCGGCAAGGCCATCTCGGGCATCTCGGGTGGCATGATCAGCCCCGAGTTCATCATCTCGGCCTTCTGCCTCACCATCCTGGTCGTTCGCCCCAACATCGGCCAGGCGCTCGTCATTGGCCTTATCTCGGCTGCCGTGATCCAGATCACCACTACTTCGCCGTTCGTTGATTTTGCCGCCGAGGGCATCGCCGCCATGCTCATGGCCGGCATCGTCAACGCCGCCGGCAAGAACGGTCAGGTCAAGCCCGCCATCGCCATTGTCGCAACCTTCCTGACCACCTTTGTCTCCGGCGCCATCTTCATGGTCATCAAGATGGCCATGCTCGGCGTGGTAGGCGAGCTCGCCGCCGCCATGCTGCCCGTCGTTGCCATGACCGCCGTCTTTAACGCCATTCTGGTCGGCGCCCTCTACTTGCCCATCCAGAAGGCCCTTAGGCTCAACTAACCCGCTCGGCTTTACGAGCCACCCCATCTTGGCGTTCATTCGTCGCTCGCGTACCCAAGTACGCTTCGCTCCTCTTTCGCGCCAACCTGGGGCCCCTCGTAAAGCCGTCTCCGTGCTTCACCACCAAAGACCGTCCCAAGCAACAAGCTCTTTTGGGACGGTCTTAAACAACTGGTCATTTAAGAACGTCCCCAATGACTATGAAAGGTATCCATGGAAACGATCATCAACGTCGACGATGTCTCGTTCTCCTATGGAACGCAGACCGAGCAGGCGGTCAGCCACATCTCGCTCAGCGTAAACAAGGGAGATTTCATCGGCATCATCGGGCCCTCGGGCGCCGGCAAGTCCACGCTTGCCGCCTGCCTGTCGGGCGCCGTGCCCCACCACTACACCGGCACGTTCTTTGGGTCCGTCATGGTCGACGGCCACGACACCTGCGAAGTCTCGCTCACCGACGTGTCGCAAATCGTCGGCAGTGTGCTGCAGGATATCGACACGCAGATGGTCGCTTCGGTCGTCGAGGACGAGATGCTCTTTGGCCTCGAGAACTTTGGCGTTCCCCACGACCAGATCGAGCAGCGCGTGAGCGAAACGCTCGAGACCGTCGGCATCAGCGACCTGCGCGACCGCGAGATCGCCACCCTCTCGGGCGGACAGAAGCAAAAGGTAGCCATCGCCGCCATCCTCGCCATGCGTCCGCGCGTCTTGGTTCTCGACGAGCCCACCGCGGCACTCGACCCCGCCAGCTCCACATTGGTCTTCGAGACGCTGCGTGAGGCAAACCGCGCACTTGAAATCACCATCGTCGTCGTTGAGCAAAAGGTCGCCCTGCTCTCGGAGTACTGCAACCGCGTGCTCGTGCTCAACCATGGCGAAATCGCGCTGCAGGGCGAGCCACACGAGGTCTTCGCACGCACCGACGAGCTTCGCACCATCGGCGTCGATTATCCGCGCGTCACGCGCATCTTCAACAGCCTCGAGACCGATGGCTTGGTAAGCGGCACGCCCTGTCTGGATGTCGACGAGGCAGAACGCCTAATCACGGAAATCGTCGACCCCGACCGTGCGACAAGCGACACCCGGGCGCCCGCAGGCTCCCCGCACGCGCCATCGCTGCGCCCGCATGCGAAAGACGCCGAGCCGGTGCTCACCTTTGACCATGTCGAATTTTCCTACCCCCATGGAGGCGCCGCCGTTCACGACCTCAACTTGACGCTCTACCCCGGCGAGCTCGTGGGCATTGTCGGCCAAAACGGAGCCGGCAAAACCACGCTCACCAAACTGCTCACGGGTTTGCTCAAGCCCGCATCGGGCAGCGTACGCGTTACGGGCTTGGACACGGCATCGGTTCCCACGAGCCGCATCGCACGCGAAGTGGCAACGCTTTTCCAGAACCCCGACCGCCAAATCTGCAAAGACACCGTGCTCGACGAGGTCGCCTTTGGTCTAGAACTTGCCGGCATCGACCGCGCCGAGGCTCTGCGTCGCGCCCAGCTGGTCATCGACCGCTTTGGCTTGCCGGCCGACGAGGCGCCCTTCTCGCTCTCGCGCGGCCAGCGACAAATGGTGGCGCTTGCCTCCGTCGTAGTGGTTGAGCCCAAGATCGTCGTGCTCGACGAGCCCACGAGCGGCCTTGATTACCGCGAGTGCATGACCGTCATGGAAACGGTGCGTACCATGGCCGAGCGCGGTTGCGCCGTTATCATGGTCTGCCACGATATGGAAGTCGTCTCCGACTTTGCCGAGCGCATTGTGGTAATGGCCGACGGTCGCATCCTCGACCGCGGCCGCACGCACGAGCTATTCTCGAACATCGATCTCATGCGGCGTGCCTACGTGGAGCCTCCTCAGGTTATTGAACTCTCGCGCCGTCTGGCATCTTCCGTCTCGCCCGCTTTTGCGCAGGTGAGCGAGGTCACCGATGTCGTTCGAATTACCAAGGAGATGGTCCACCGTGGTTAACGTCATCGACTACATGCCGGGCGATACGCTGCTGCATCGCCTGAATCCCGTCGTCAAACTGGGCCTCGCTGCCGCCATCATCGTCGGCATCTTCTTGTCCGACACCTACGTGGCGCTACTGGGCTTTTTGGCACTCACCCTTGCGCTGGCTGCCTATGCCGGCGTCGTCGACCGTCTGTTCTCGCTGCTCAAGTTGCTGATTCCGCTCGCGCTTATCATGCTGGTGCTCCAGCTGGCCTTTATGCGCGATGGCAACGTGGTATGGGGTTTTATCACCGACACGGGCCTCATCACAGGATCGAAGGCCTGCCTGCGCCTGCTGGGTGTGGCGTTACCACTCATCCTCATGCTCATGGTGACCAAGCTCAACGACCTTGCCAACGCCTGCGTCGAGGTGCTGCACGTGCCGTATCGCTATGCTTTCACTTTTACCACGGCGCTGCGCTTCGTGCCGGTGTTTGGTCAAGAGATGAACGCCATCATGGAGGCGCAGACCGCACGCGGCGTCGAGTACGACACCAAGAACCCCATCAAGAAGCTTAAGCTCATGCTGCCACTGTGCGTGCCGCTGCTCATCTCGAGCGTGGGCAAGACCGATGCCACAACCTTGGCGGCAGAACAGCGCGGCTTCTATCTGCGTACGCGCGCCAGCTCGTACAAGCGCTACCCCATCAAGGGCCTAGACATCGCCGTGCTCATCGTCAGCATCGCCCTCATCGCCATCGGCTTCCTGTTCTAGTTCACCACTGACAGCAACCGCCCAACGCAAAAGGCCTCGGCTCGCACCAAACGAGCCGAGGCCTTACTGTTTCACCAGATAAAACCTACCAAAATTAACCTGTCCCTTTTTGACAGGTCGGAAGCTAGAGGCGGTAGGGGGCACCGCTACGGATGATGGATTCGCGCACCAGGACATCCATGGCGTCGAGGGTGATCTCGGGCATCTCTCGGTACTTCTGCAGCACCGAGAGCTCGGTGCAGGCCAGAATGACGCGGTCGCAGCCGCTACGGGCGAACTCCCACATCACGCGGTCGAACTTATCCATATCGGGCTCACGTCCGGCCTTCACATCATCGTAGATAAGCGACATCACATCGTTCTGACGTTTCTCGCTGGGATAGACGACCTCAACACCCGCAGCCTTACATTCGCGGCCGTAGACGCCCGCGCCCACGGTGCCATCGGTGCCCATGATGCCGATCTTATGCACCGGCTCGGCCGGCACACTCAGGTTGGGGTCGAACTCGCACTCCCCCATCACCGCACCCGCAAGGGCATAACGAACCGACTCACGCGGCATGTGGATAATCGGCACCTTCGTAAACGACTGGATCTGGTCGTAGAAGTAGTGCGACGTGTTGCAGGGAATGGCAATGTGCGCACAGCCCAGCGACTCGAGTGCCCGGGCACACTCTTTCATGGTCGCCAGCAGCTTGGCATGCTCGCCGGTCTTAATGGCCAGCGTGCGGTCGGGCATGGTCGACTTGGAGAGCACCACCATGTCGATATGTTCCTGATCGCAGGCAGCAGCCGTATGACGCACCACTTGGTCGTAGTAATACGACGTGGCCTCGGCGCCCATGCCGCCGATAACTCCCAGCTTTTCCATCGCCGCCTCCTTGGTGACGCTTGCGCAATTGCGCGTATCATACCCGCGCCCGCCCGATGCAAACCGGACGGGCGCCGCACTCATCTACTTGTAATACGTCTTAAACAGCTTAAAGTGGCGCAGCTTGGTGTGCCACATGCGCAGCCAGCGGTTAAAGACAAAGTCGCCCTTCATAAACGAAGGGTCGGCGCCCTTACCTTCCTTGTCCAGGCGATGCACCTTAGCGCGCAGCTCGGGATCCTTGACGTACTTGTCGACGACGCCCATGGGGACGACCATCCACAGGGCCTCGTCCTGAGCCGTCACAAACTCCGGCTCAAACGGACGGTTGAACACATACTCGTCCACCACATACTTGGCAACGTTAAAGCCACTGTTGGTAACGTAGTAGTTGCTGCGGCCCTGGCGCGTGTTGAAATCGAAGAACTTAAACGAGCCGTCGCGCTCGTCGTACTTTACGTCAAAGTTGGAATAGCCCACAAAGTGAAGGTCCTCGAGTAACTTGCGCACGCCGCCCATGAGCTCGTCGTTGGGCTCGGTAATGATACAGGCATGGTTGCCGACACCGTGGGGCTGATGCTCCTCGAGCAGCACATGGCCCAGGCACATCATGCGGACCTTACCGTTGCGGTCGGAATAGCTAGTGAGCACGCGCATGTACTCGTCGTTGCCGGGCACGCGATCCTGCAAGATCAGGTCGTCGGTGTAGCCGCTGGCATACGAATCGCGAATGACCTGTTCCAGCTCGGCGCGGTCGGCAATCTCATAGGCCTTCTTCTGGCCCTCGAACTCATGTTGCCACCACATGATGCCGTCAGAAGGCTTCAGAATCATCGGGTAGGGAAAATCGATCTGGTCGAGCACTTCGGCAGGTGCCTCGCCTTGGGCGTTCAGCATCGCCATGGTTAAGGTAAACGTGTGCGGATAAGGCACGCCATGCTTCTCGCACAGCTCGTAGAAGATCTCCTTCTTCTGGCACTGCTCGAGCATGCTGTAGGGCGCGTAGGGAGCGACGATGTTATCCGCCAGCTCATGAGCATCCTTGGCTTGAGCCACGAGAGCGACATAGTTGTCGCCACAGCCCACAAGGACAATAGTCTTGTCGGCATGCGCTTGGGCAATGCCGTTGACGGTTTTGAGCATCACGGGCATGGTGTCGATATCCACGTTGGGCGTGTAGTCGATAATCTGGCTGCGGTACGCGGGACCCGTCTGATACTTGCCAAAGACCAGACTCTTGACCTGGTACTCCTCGTAGAAGGCGCGCGCCACCGAATAGGCGTTGATGTCGCCACCAAGCAGCACGGGAATGAACTCGCGCTCTGTAAATTGCAATGCCATGGAAACTTCCTATCATGAACTGCCCACACAACGGACGGTCTTTGCGCAACTGATTTATTCTAGCGTGCCAAGCCGCCGGCGCCCAAAGCTCCACCGTATCTATGGCAATCGACGTATTCGTCCAGCACGAAGACGGCGCCCACCGTTGTATGACAATGGGCAATGAACCTACCGTTGTTGTAGGATTCAGCGTATTGACATCTTCGAGCGAAAGGCGCACACGTGCCCCAAGACCATCCGACCGATAATCCCATCCTCAATGCCGCGAGGCGCGAGCTGGCGGAACGTGCGAAAGCGACCGCTCCCCTGTGCACGGCAAACGACGCCTACAACGGACCCGCCCGCATCGTCTCAATCAACACGTCGAAGCACAAGGGCACGCGCAAGTCGCCCGTCGCCGATGGACACGACACCGTTATAGAGCAATTTGGCCTCGCCTCCGACGCACACGCCGAACATTGGCACCGCCAGGTCTCTTTTTTAGCCGCGGAGTCCATCCAGACGGTGCAGGCACGCGGGCTCGACGTACACGAGGGTGACTTTGGAGAGAACTTTACAACCCGGGGCATCAACCTGCTCTCGCTCCCCTTGGGCACACAGCTCAAGCTTGGAAGCGACGTGCTCGTCGAAATCAGCCAAATCGGCAAGGTCTGCCACACCCGTTGCGCCATCTACTATCTCGCCGGCGACTGCATCTTTCCCCAGGAAGGCATTTTTGGCGTGGTCCTAAAGGGCGGAGAGGTCCATACCGGCGACGATATCCAGGTAGTCAAACTCGGCGACGGCTCCTGTTCGTTCACCCCCCGCCGAGGCGCTCGAAGAGATTGAGCAGGCTCGTCAGGAGGGCACGCTGTAGTTGTAAAACCCCACGTTGAGATAGCTTTTACAGCCCTAAACTCCTCTCAAACAGGCCCCCGTAACGTTAAAGTTGAACTCTATGGTTTCTCAACAATTCATCATAACTGCAGGTCAAAGCCAAAGCCTCAAGTTCAACTTGACCCTTTGGAACCTTTAAGGTTCAAGTTGAGGTCGAAAGCAGTAGTAGAATACCGTTCGAACCATAACCTACGATTGATTGCAGAGGGACTGGATGCAGCATTCGAATCATCGCACCGCAGCGCTCATTGCGTCGAAGCCGGCTCGTATCATCACGAGCGCCGCGCTCGCCGTTGCGCTGACGGCCACGCCGATGCTCTCCCCCGTTGCGGCGTATGCCGCCTCGCAGGCAACGCAGGACCAGCTTTCCGCAGCCCAGCAGAAGATCGAAGCCGCCACGAGCGCCTACAACGACGCCCGCACCAAACTCGATGACCTGCAAAAGCAGATTGACTCCAATGAGGCAAGCATCGAGGAAATCGAGGCTAAGCTTCCCGAGCAGCAGGCCAAGGCAAGCTCCGCCATGCGCGATCTGTACAAGTATCAGAAGGGCACCAATCCCATCGTGAGCTTCCTGGTCAACGCGCAGAGCCTGGGTGAGTTCATCACGACCTGCAAATACACCAACCAGATCACGAGCTCGAGCGTCAACGAGATCGAGCAGCTCAATAACATGCAAACCGAACTCGAGCAGAACAAAGCCGAGCTCCAGCAAGCCAAGTCTCAGCTTGAGGCAGAGCAGAAAAACGCCGAGGATGCGCTGGCGCAGGCCCAGCAGCTCCGCAGCGAGGCGCAGGCAAAAGCCGAGCAGGAAAATGCCGCCGAGCTTGCCAAGCTTGAGGCCGATAAGGCCGCTGCCGCCGAGAAGCTCTCGGGCGAGGGCGTAAGCGGCAGCAATTCCAGCAGCCAGGCCACCAACACCAACACCACCATCGACACCACGGTGAACAGCTCCAATACTGGTAACTCCGATTACGATTCGTTCATTAATGAGTGGACAGGCCGCATCGACAATTATCTCGCCGGCTCCCCCATGGCAGGCCAGGGCTATAACTTTGCCGTCGCCGCTTGGAATACCGGTGTCGACCCCCGTTGGTCCCCCGCCATCGCCTGCATCGAGAGCACCAAGGGTGCTTATTGCGCCAATTCTTACAACGCCTGGGGCTGGAGTGCACGTGGCGGCGGTTGGCGCAGCTTTGGCAGCTGGAGCGAGGGCATCTCCGCTCACGTTGCCTATCTGGGCGCCAACTACGGCTCCACCCTTACCCCGGCAGCGGCCAAAAAGTACTGCCCGCCCACGTGGCAGGACTGGTACAACAAAGTCGCCGCTCAGATGAACCGCATCTAAGTGCAACTGCAAAGGGCCCCAATGGGGCCCTTTTTCTTTTAGGTAGCGGAGGTATCGACGACGCCGGTCGCATTGGCAACCGCGACTATGACGATCATGCATAGGAGCAGCACACCCAATGCCTTGAGCAAGAGCTTCGCGAGCTTCTTGCCGCGATAGCTGTCGAGCAATGCGAATCGCCGACGAAGACGGCGCTTATCGAGCAGCGCAAAATGCATAAGCACCATAAGGCCATCGACAAAGAAAAAATACTCGATTATGAGAAGCCACGTCGGGTAGCTTTGGTTTGCTCCCGTGGGGTGAAAGACGGCAAAGTGGCTACCGGCAAAGAACACAAGCAGCGAGAAGCAGACGAGCGTATTCCAAATGCGCCCCAGAGACTCCGGAACGCGAGAGAGCAGACCGCATGCAGCGGAGGCGGCAGGGCTAGGAAGCCCTGCGGGTTTCTGGAGCCCTTGGGACGCCAACACTGTCTCCGAGGCCGGAGTACGGACAGGCGCAGGCGCAGGAGGCCGCACGGGGCGACTCAGATCGTATGCCGCGCGCGTCGCCCGTCCCAACGCTTCCGCACTCGCAAAACGCTTGGCCGGGTCGAGCGCCATCGATATGCAAACGGCATCGGCAAGTGGAGTGGAAATGCTGCGCGCCTCGCATTGCTCGCGCATGTCGAGCCCTGGTTTAGGGTCGACTCCCGTCAAGCAGAAGAACAACAGGGCCCCAAGTGCGTAGACGTCGCTGCGCACACTCGTCTGCCCAAACCCATACTGCTCGGGCGGCGCATAGGGTCGCGTGCCAAACTTGACGGTGTCGGCATCGGCGCCATCGCGCCATACGCGCGCGATCCCCAAGTCGATAATCACCAGCGATGAAAATGTCAGGCCGTCATTAGGCGTATAGTTGGCACCTGTCACGATGATATTCGACGGCTTGAGGTCGCGATGGATCTCCGGCGCCGACGTCTCCCCCGCCATTGCAAAACCGGCATGGAGCTCACCCACGGCATCGCAAAGGGCAGGATACAATTCACGCGCATAATCGGGGGTGGCTCCCAGACGGTCCACCAGCGCCCCGAGTGTCTCCCCTTCGATGTATTCCATAACCACGTTGAGCTCGTCGCCCACACGACGACAATCGACGATTCTGGGCAGGTGCTCAAAACGCCTGCCTGCCCGCTGAGCGGCAAATAGACGCTCGTATGCCCCTCCGATTTGAGCCGAAGCATCGATGCGTTTACGGACAAAGGGGCCGAGCGAACCACCGCCGGTTCCTTCAAAGTACACGAGCTCGGTTGTTTCAACGGACGAGCGCTTAAGTACACGCTCCACGCGATAGCTGTCGTCGCGATCGAGCGACGCCAGGTGCTCGACAAGCGCTGCGGTCAGCTCGTCATCGGAATATGTTGGGGTCTGAGTATCCATAGCCTCCATCATAGCGCAGGGCGCAGACACCCCATGGCATCCGCGCCCCGTTCGTTTGCGTCGTTGTTCGGCAGCTCCGCCAGCTCAGATATCAACCGCTAACTCACCGTCTCCTCGCCAAAGCGATACAGCTCCTCGTTGACCTTTTGGAGGCTGCACCCGCGATCGATACAAAAGATGATAATCGCATCGCGGCGGTCCTTGCAGTTAAGGACGCTTACCCCGGCAGCCGTCAGCGCACGGTTGGTCTCTTTGAGCGTCAGCGCCATCGCAAAGGCAATCTGCAGCACCTTATTGCGGCTCGGATGCCGCGCACCGGTAAAGATCTGATACCCAAAGGTCTCATTGAGATCGGCCATACGAACCACGCGCGAGCGCTCCAAGCCCTTTTCCTGCAGCAGCTGCTTCAGGTAGTCCGAAAGCGACGGGGCGGCAAAGTCGTGTTCTTTGATATAGCCATCGATGTTTGGCGCGTCGAGAAGCTCATTGAGCAACTCGTCAGTCAGCTTTTTATCGGGCATACGACTTCACCTCCCATACGGCGCAACGGTAGCGACATGCTAGGCCAACACCCAGCTTGCAGTGGCAGACTTATCAAACATGTTGGCAAAATACAGTGCCTTCTTGATATCGCCATCAAAGTAGATATTGCCCGCCACAGAGCCACCAGCGGCAAGGGTACCAGACTGCAGCTCATCGGAGCCCTCGCTGTAGTAACCCTGATTCTGCTGAGCGCCGTTGGTGTCCTCGCCCTTCCAGTCGTAGATGTTGTAATCTGCGCCCTCATCACCATTGTTGACGTACGTGACGTGAATGCCCGTCATGGTCGAACCGTCATAATTTGTGAGGCCGGGCTGGACGGAATCGACAACGACGGAAAGACCGGCAGCCGTGGTCACCGTCGCACCAACCGCCAGGTCAGTCGTAGACTGCTCTTCCTTCTTCGCCTCTTCCTTCTTGTCGCCATCGCCAGCGTCCTCGGTGACGGTCGCCTTATCGCTACCACAACCGATAAGAAGACCGGCAGTCCCCAAGGCGACGGTGGCGAATGCGCCCAGTGCAGCGCGACGGCTCAGCAGCACTTCGTTTTCAAGCTTTTTCATCATGCATCCTTCCTACGATCCGGCTACCGTGCCGGCACACAGCACATCGTAGGAAGGATTAAACTTGAATTCATTAGCTGAGAGCTAAGGCTGCGGTAAACGGCCAATGCAGTTATCCAAACGCCGAGCAAACGCACTTTGCGCAACCGTCTGCTGGCAGTGCATCAACCCACCGTGACGGATTCCCCGGTAAAGGTGCTCACAAGCAACAGAATAAAGAAGGCCAAATAGCTGATGCTCAGCAGGTAGGCGATGACCAAAAAGGCAATCCATCCTACATTGGTCTTACCGTCGGCGCGGCGCTACTCACGACTGCGATAAAGCCAAATCGTCACGCCGATAGCAGTGATAAACAGTACGAGTGCCGCCGTAGCCAGCCCAGCAAGCACAAACATCACGCCAATGCCCACAGCGATGACCGGAAGCAGCAGCAAACCGCACCCGCATCCACCCGGACTATATACGGCAGACTGTCGGCGTCGCCTCATCGCCGCGCCACCCCCATCATCTTTGAGCACTACAGTGCGATAGCCTGCTGAACAGGAACGATCTTGTCGAGTTCCGGTTCGATCCGCCTTTTCTCGGCCTCAAGGTCAAACGCCACCTGAGCGCGCAGCCAATAACCATCCGTCAGGCCAAAATAACGGCAAAGACGGAGGTCGGTGTCGGCCGTCACGCGACGTTTTCCCAAGACAATCTGCCCGATACGCTGAGCCGGAATCCCAGTCTCTTTCGCAAGGCGATATTGAGAAATGCCCATGGGAACAAGAAACTCCTCTTTGAGAAGCTCACCAGGAGTCACCGGCGACAGCAAATCGGCCGAAGTCTCATCACTTGTGATAATCGACGATTTCGACATTCCAAGCCATCTCCTGTCTCCACTCAAAACAGACCCGATAGCGCTCGTTAACACGGATGCTATATTGACCGGCACGATCGCCCTTCAAAGCTTCCAGGCGGTTGCCCGGTGGAACGCGAAGATCATCAAGCGAAGCACAAACCTGCAGTTGGCGAATCTTCCTCAACGCAACACGCTCAAAGGGCACGAACCTCCTGACCCGCACACCCATGGCAAAGCGTTCGGTATCCTCATCTTTATACGATGCAATCATAGTATCGCCTTACGTTAGTAACGTCAAACGTTTCTATAGACTTACATCTCTATTATATCGTACGTTTGTTCGTGTTTTCTAGAACAAATAGTCCTTTGCGCCTTAGTCAAGCAAAAGCAATCGTTTGTAGACATCGAGGCCTTTGAGAAGAATCTCCTCGTCAAAGAGCATGGTATCAGTATGCAGAGCGCTCATCGCATAGGCTGGGCAGTCATCAGCGTCGATCGGGTTGTCTTGGTCCTCTGGCATACCCGTGCCCAGCAGGAAAAACACGCCCGGCAGATGGCGTTGATAGAACGCGAAATCCTCGGCGATCAGCAGCGGTTCCTCCACAAGCTGCAGCCCGGGCAAGGCAGGCGCGACGCTGGCAAACAACTCGGGGTCGTTGTCGACCGGCGGATAGCCCTCGGCAAAGTCGAGATCATACGTGCAGCCCGTTGCGGCGCAGGCATCGTCCAGCACGCGGCGCACGCCTTCGCGCGCCCGGTCGAACATGTCGTCCGTAAACACACGCAGGCTTCCGGCCACATGGGCCTCCCCCGCCACCGCGTTGCAAACCGTACCGGCCTGCAGCAGACCAAACTTACCGATACAGGGCTCGTCGGTGCCCAGCTCGTCCATCAGTTCGCGCTCGGCAACCAAGAACTTGGCAGCCGCCAGCGCCGCATCGTGCGACTCCTCGACCGGAACGCCATAGGTCTTAGCGATATGGATGCTCGTCCCGTGAATATGAATGTGTGTCTCACTCGAACGCGCCAGCAGCGGACCGGAACAACTCGCCAACGTGCCGGCAGGCAGATCGGGCCACACATGGAAGCCAAAAATGTGGTCAGCCCCATAGCGCTCGAACACACCGCTCTCGCATACCGTCTTGGCACCACCGGTCGTTTCCTCGGCCGGCTGGAACACAAAGAGAACGTTGCGCCTAATGGCGCCCGGCTGCTCGCGAATCGTACGGTCGACATACGTCGCGGCGGCAAGTGCCATGGCCATATGTCCGTCATGTCCGCAAGCGTGCATCTTGCCGGGATGGATCGAGACAAAGGCCGCTCCCGTCGCCTCCGCGATGGGCAGCGCATCCATATCGGCGCGAATCGCCGTGGCACGCGCAGCACCAACGCCAGCGTCGAAGAAAGCGCAGACACAGCTGGGACACGGATGGGTCACCTCGCAAGCGAGCGGCGCCAACACGCCCTCGATATAGGCGATAGTCTGCGGAAGATCGAAATCGAGCTCCGGAATGCGATGGAGATCGCGGCGATAGCGACGGAGTTCTTGGAGCTCGGTCATAGAGAATCCCTTCGTGAGGCACATCTGTTGCAACTTATTGTGATACAGGATTGTGGCACACATGTTTCCAGCATATTGCTGCATTTTTTAAACGTTATATACGAATACTCTTGTTTGGTAAAGTGCAACGTGATAGGGTCTTTACCACTTGATAGAGGCGCGGGCACGAAGAGCCGCGGGCGAGCCGGCAGGCTTTGACCCCGTGGGGAGGCGAAACCCGCCGAACTGGGTTTTTCGGGCACGAACAACCTGGTGGGCCTGTGGGAAACACCCACAGGACTGTCTGCAGCAATGCGGGAGCGCTATCCGGACATTGGGTCCACGCTATGCGGATTCGATGCGCAGATGGCGCCGTCTGGATAGCGAGGTTTACGGGACATGGCATTGACCCCCAACGAGGCATATGCGGCCAAGCAGCCGTTTGTGGACAAGGAGACACTCGAGCATATCGTCGAGCAGTTCCCCACGCCGTTTCATCTATACGACGAGGCGGGCATCCGCCGCAACATGCAGGAAGTGCGCGACGCCTTTGCATGGAACCCGGGCTTTAAGGAATACTTTGCCGTCAAGGCCAACCCCAACCCGGCGCTCATCTCCATTCTCAACGAATACGGCTGCGGCTGCGATTGCTCGAGCTATACCGAGCTTATGATCGCCCGCTCGCTGGGCATCACGGGACACGACATCATGTTCTCTTCCAACGACACGCCGGCTGCCGACTTTGAGCTCGCCAACAAGCTGGATGCCATCGTCAACTTTGACGACATCAGCCACATCGAGTTCTTTGAGCGTGTTGCGGGGCCCATCCCCAAAACGGTCAGCTGCCGCTTTAATCCGGGCGGGCTGTTTCAGCTCTCCAACGGCATCATGGACAACCCGGGCGACTCCAAATATGGCATGACCACCGAGCAGCTCTTCGAGGCCTTCCGCATGCTCAAGGCCAAGGGCGCCGAGGACTTTGGCATCCACGCATTCCTTGCCAGCAACACCGTCACCAACGACTACTACCCCAAGCTCGCGCGCATCCTCTTTGAGCTTGCCGTACGCCTGGAGCGCGAGACCGGCGCACACGTCGCCTTCATCAATCTGTCCGGCGGCGTCGGCATCCCCTATCTGCCCGAGCAGCAGGCCAACGACATTCACGCCATCGGCGAGGGCGTACACGCAGCCTACGACGAGATCCTGGTCCCCGCCGGCATGGGCGATGTGGCGATCTGCACCGAGATGGGTCGCTTTATGATGGGCCCCTACGGCTGCCTGGTCACCAAGGCTATCCACGAGAAGCAGATCTACAAGGACTATATCGGCGTGGACGCCAGTGCCGTCGACCTCATTCGTCCCGCCATGTATGGCGCTTACCACCACATCACGGTGATGGGTCAGCCGGGCGGCGCCGACAAGGCCACAGCGCCCGTCACGAACACCTATGACATCACGGGCA
>CABUMZ010000004.1 GCA_902492825.1 uncultured Collinsella sp. | reverse complement strand
CAACAAGCGCGGTAAATGCAGCAGTATCCTTCATATCTCGGACGGGCACACAAGCTGACATGGGTACCTCCTTTGCGTTGGGACACAATTGTACCACGGTATGTTAAAACGTCGGCGTCGTCGAATTATCTCAATCTGTAACAGTTGGGAATAGAAAACCGGGTTAGATGTTACAGATCGAGATATTCTGCTTCGGGCTAACCGTTTGTCTCGATCTGTAACAGGTAGACGTGAAAAACCGGGTTACGTGTTACAGATCGAGATCTTCAAGTTCGGGCCATTCGTTTGTCTTGATCTGTAACAGGTGGGACCGAGAAATTGGTCTATGTGTTACAGATCGAGACGAATGATCCGCACGGGCCGAACCAAAACAAAAAGGCCGCATACGAACCCGTGGAGGGATTCGCATGCGGCCGACAGGGGGTATGCGGCGGAAACTAGGCCATGAGCAGGCCGGTCTCCGCGACGTTCTTGTACCAGTACGCGCTCGCCTTGGGATAGCGCTTCTGGGTCTCAAAGTCGATGTAGAACAGGCCATAGCGCTTGTTGTAGCCGTTGGTCCAGGAGAACTGGTCCTGCAGCGACCACACAAAGTAGCCGTCGACGTTCACGCCGCCGTCGATTGCCTTGAGGATCCACGCGAGATGCTGACGCATATAGTCGATGCGAGGGGCGTCGTCGATAAAGCCGTCCTCGAAGTCGTCCTTATAGCCCATGCCGTTCTCGGTGATGTAAATCTTCTTGTAGTTGGGATAATCGTTCTTAATGCGGAGCAGCAGGTCGTAGAGGCCCTCGGGATAGATGATCCAGTCCCAATCGGTGGTGGGTACGCCTTCGCGCACGCACGACTCGCCCACGCCCTTGAGGAACCAGCGCGAGGAGCCCTTGTCGCCGGTGCCATTGTGGTTGATGTCGTTTTCGCCCTCGGCGGCACGCAGGAACTGGCACTTGTAGGTGTTGACGCCCAGGCAATCGTTATAGGGGAGCGCGGCGGTCAGCGCGGCGATGTCCTCGTCGCGGACGTCGAGCTCGCCGCCGGCGATATGGGCCAGCTTGGTCGCAGCCTCCATGGTGTCGGCTGCATAGTGGCCGCGGAAGGTGGCGTCGAGCACCCAGCGGTTGTTGATGACGTCGGCCATGCGGGCTGCCTCGCAGTCGGCGGCGCTGTTGGGATCGAGGGGATACTTGGGCTCCAGGTTCTGGACAATGCCGATCTCGCCCTCAAAGCCTCCCTCATGGAAGGCGACGACAGCCTTGGCGTGGGCCACCATCATGTTGTGCATGAGCTGGAAGGCCTTGTCCAGGCGATACTTCTCGCCGTGCGGCCAGTTGCCAACGATAAAGCTGCCCTCGGCGGTCGCGGGAATCTCGTTAAAGGTAAACCAGTGCTTGACCTCGGTGAACTCGGCAAAGCAGAACTTAGCGTACTCGACAAAGGCGTCGATGGTCGTGCGCGTCAGGAAGCCCTCGCCGCCGTCCTGGTAGAAGGCCTCGGGCGTATCGAAGTGATCGAGCGTGACATAGGGGATAACGCCAGCTTTGTTGCAGGTGGCAAAAAGCTCGTGATAGAAAGCGACGCCCTCGGGGTTAATCTCGCCGGTGCCACTGGGGAAGATACGGCTCCAAGCGATGGAGACGCGAATACCGTTAATGTCGAAGCGCTGGCACAGGTCGATATCGACCGGATACTTGTTGTAGAAATCGCTTGCGGGGTCGGGGGAGAAGCGACCCTGAGCAGCCAGGAAATCGTCCCAGGGCACTTTGCCCTTGCCGTGTGTGCGGGTCTCGCCCTCAACCTGGTAAGCGGCGGTGGCGCCGCCAAATACAAAGCCGTCGGGGAACTGCATGGGATTGGTCATGAGTCATCCTTTCTGTGGGATACGAATAGGGAGAGGTGCCCGAACTGGGGAATCGGGCACCAACAGAGGGAGGTAACTAGTCGAGGTTCTCGCGGAGCCACTTGATGGCGCCGGCGGGGTCGCGGGTAAGGTCGATATATTCCTTGCCGCGCGGGGCGAGCAGCTTAATGCCCAGGCGATCGGTGTCGGCCTTCATGTCGTTGTAGTAGCTACGGACCTGCGGGGCAAGCACGATAACGTCGTACTGATCCATGATGGCAGTGTGCTGGCCATAGGCGCCTGCGGAGGAAGCAATATTCTCTCCGGTCTGCGCGGCACCTTCCTTGATGGCGTTGGCGAGCATGGCAGAGGTGCCGGCGCCGGCGCACAGGACGAGGACCTTCAGGCCATCGACGTCCTTCTTGGCGGATGCGTCGGCGGCGAGCTCGGGCTCGGGCTGATCGGCGACGGGCTCGCTGTTGACGGCAGCGGCGGTCGGCTCGACGGCGGGCGCAGGCGCGCTGGCAGCGATGGTGACGGCACCATCGGACTCGAGACCCAGCTCGGCGGCGCGCTCGGCCTCCTGGTCGCAGAGCAGCTTATCGTATGCCTTCAAGAACGGCAGGTAGATGATGGCGTCCAGCAAGATGATGATCGCGACAAATACCAGGGCAATAAGCTGGAAGTTCGTGGTGATGAAAATGCCGATGGGGGCAGGGGTGGCCCAAGGCACCACGAAGGAGAAGCCGTTCATGCCCACGTTATCGATAAAGAACTTGGCAACACTCACGTTGACGCAGCCGGCGGCAACAAAGGGGACGAGCATGTACGGGTTAAGGATCATCGGCGCGCCAAAGAGCAGCGGTTCGTTGACGGCGAAGGCCACAGGAACAATCGAGGCCTTACCGACGGCTTTGAGCTGCTTGGATTTCATGAAGAGAATCAGCAGAAGCGGCACGATGAACGTGGCGCCGGTGCCGCCGAACTCACCCACGAGCGACATGTTAAAGGTGAGGGAGTGGGCGGGGTGGCCACCGGCCAGCAGAACCTGCAGGTTCTCGGCCTGGTTGGCAAGACGGATGGGGTCGATGCCCGGCTGGACGATCGAGGGACCGTGGACGCCGATGAACCAGAAGAACGCAGTGGCTGCCTGGATAAGGATAAGGCCAGGATAGGTTTCTGCAGCGGTAAAGAGCGGGGAGAGCAGTTTGATAAGCAGCTCGGAGAACGGGACGCCCATGAGGTTGCGCACGACGACATCGATGATGCCGCAGATGATGACGGCGCCGCCAAAGGGGATGATGTCGCGGAAGTTCTGAGCGATGGCGCCCGGGACCTCCTTGGGCAGCTTAATGGTCAGATCGCGCGAGACGCAGAATTTGTAGACCCACACGGTAATGAACGCGGCGATATAGGCCGAGAACAGACCGCGCGTGCCCATGCTGGTGCAATCGAAGACCGAAAGCTCGGAGCCGTTGAACTTGGTGGTGAACTGCGTGACTGCGAGCAGCAGCATGCTGCACTGGGCGGCCACCATGGTGGAACCGTCGTTGAGCACTTTGCCGGCGGGCATACGACGGTTCATGGATGCCGTGAAGTTCTTGGCAGTGGTGCCGGCAACCATGATGCCCATGACGCCCATGGTGAAGTTGTAGAGCTTGTTGCACCAGTCGATGAGCGGCTGGGGCAGCGTGATGCCGACTACGCCGGGAAGGGTGGCAATGAGCAGAAAGATCGAAGAGGTGAGGACAATGGGCATGCACCCAAGGAATCCGTCCTTGATGGCCTGGAGGTAGATATTCCTCGAGATCTTCTCAAAGAACGGTTGATGCTTTTCGAGCATCTTTACGATGGCGTCCATAGAGCTCCTTTGCTGCTTGATGCGCGATGCATGTGGATGGAACTGGTCGTCGATGGATGGTCAGGACTGCCCGGAAACCTTCCTGTTTAAGGAAGGCATTGCGAAATGACAACGTTGTCATTTCGTTAATGACAACGTAAGACATTTTTGGAAGAGCAACAAGGATTTAGGGGTGAGTGGTCGATATTGTCCGGTAAACGGTTGATTTGTCAGTCGGGCAGGTAGTGTATGCTAGAACGCAAAAAGCAAGCGATGCAAAACCGACTGGAGAAGCAGTGGCAACGATGGACAAGAAAAACGTCTCAATGAATGATGTGGCAGTTGCCGCGGGTGTTTCTCTCAAGACAGTTTCGCGTGTGATCAACGAGCCCGATAGCGTGCGAGAGTCGACACGCGATAAGGTTCATTCGGCCATGGAGGCGCTCGGGTTTCGAGCCAACTTTGCCGCGCGTTCGCTCAAGTTGGGCCGTTACGGGTGCATCGGCGTCGTGCTGTTCCACTTGTCGGGCGGTGCCGTGGACATGATTGACGGTATCGCCGATGCCGCCGAAGAACGCGGCTTTGCGCTCACGATGATTAAGAAGTGCTCAGGGGAGAAGATGACCCTTGCCGATGCGGCGCGCAGGATGTCGCAGCTGCCTGTTGATGGCATGATCTTCAACCTGCGTCAGATGGTCGATGACTTTGATACCTTTGAGGCGCCGAAAGACCTCAAGACGGTGATTATCACACCGATGGAGCATCCTACCTGCTCTACCGTCAGTGACGATCAAGAGGGTGGTGCGCGCATGGCGTGCGAGTACTTCTTGGATCATGGTCACAAGAACGTGTATTTCGTTTCGGGTAAGAAAGAGTCGCTGTCGAGCCAGTGCCGTATGAAAGGTTGGCGTGCGGCACTCGAGGCGCGTGGCATTGAGCCGCCCGAGCCTCTGCAAGGCGATTGGAATGCGGATAGTGGCTATGCCGCGGGCCTTGTGCTTGCCGATAAGCCCGATTGCACGGCGGTCCTCGCTGCTAACGACTGCATGGCAAACGGCGTGATGATGGCTCTACGTGACAAAGGGCTCAGTGTGCCCGACGACGTGTCCGTGATCGGCTTCGACGATGAGCTCTACAAGACGATTCCCAACTCGATTCTGACGTCGGTGAAGTTTCGCCACCGCGAGCTGGGCATCCGTGCGCTTAACGAGGTCGTCGCAGGTCTGGAAGCCCCGAGCTCCAGAAGCCGTACGCTCGTCTCCGGCGTGCTGGTCGAGCGTTCCAGCGTAAAGGACTTGCGGGCGTAGACGTGCTCGGCCTATTCCGTTTGTCTCGATCTGTAACAACTAGACGGTCAAAAGTGGTCTACATGTTACAGATTGAGATTTTCGGCTTGGCCTGTGCGTTCATCTCGATCTGTAACAGCTAGGACCGAAAAACTCGGCTAGATGTTACAGATTGAGATGAACAGGAGGACGGGTGCGGTCTAAACAAAATGGCCCGCGCATCACACATCGATGCACGGGCCATTTATTGTCTGCAAGCGGCAGGTGGTGTCAGCGTCTTATGCCTCGAGGTTTTCCTCGATCCAGGCGACGGCACCCTTGGGATCCTTAGTGAGGTCGATGTACTGTTTGCCCTTGGGCGACAGCAGCGTGATGCCCAGGCGGTCGGTGTCGGCCTTCATCTCGTTGTAATAGGTGCGAACCTGCGGAGCCAGGACGATGACGTTGTACTGGTCCATGATGGCGTAGTGGCTGCCGTAGGCACCGGCGTTGGCGGTAATGTCGATGCCCAGCTCGTCGGCGCCTTCCTTAAGCGCGTTGGCGAGCAGTGCAGAGGTGCCGGCGCCAGCGCACAGAACCAGAACCCTCAGATCCTTGCCCTTAAGGGCGGACGGAGCTGCGGAGGCCTCAGTGGCAGAAGCGGTCTCGACAACAGGAGCCTCAACGGCGGGGGCGGCAGCGGTCTTGACGGCCTTGGTCTCCTCGGCCTCTTCTTCGGCCAGGGTCTCGGCCTCCTGCTTGCACAGGACGTTGTCGTAGGCCTTGCAGAACGGGTAGTAGATCAAGAAGTCAACGACCAGCAGGACGACAACCAGGACCAGAGAGATCGGCTGGAAGTTGGTGTCGATGAAGGTGCCGATCGGTCCGGGGAGTGCCCACGGCATGGCATAGATAAAGCCGTTCATGCCCAAAAAGTCGATGAAGAACTTACCAATGAGGACGTTGGCCACGGGGGCAAACAGGAACGGGATCAGGAAGTACGGGTTGAGGATGATGGGCGCGGCGAACAGCAGCGGCTCGTTGACGGCGAACATCACGGGCACGACAGAGGCTTTGCCGACGGCCTTGAGCTGCTTGGAGCGCATAAAGAGCAGGAAGATGATCGGGACAATGAACGTGGCGCCGGTGCCGCCGAGTTCGCCGATGTAGTTACCGAAGTTTTCGGTCAGGGCGAGGGCGGGGTGACCGCCGGCCTGCAGCGTGGCGAGGTTGGTGGTGATGTTGCCAAACAGCGCGGCGTTGAGGGCAGGCTTAACGACCGAGGGGCCGTGGATGCCCATGAACCAGAACAGCGGGATCATGAACCAGATGAGGGCGAGGCCGGCGTAGGAATCGGCAGCGGCGAACAGCGGGCTCACCAGCGTGGAGATGACGTTGGCAAACGGGACGGCCAAGCAGGTGCGGCAGATAACGTCGATGACGGCGACAAACAGGATGGAGAAGCTGAAGGCGAAGATGTCGCGGAAGTTCTGGGCGATGGCGCCGGGGACTTCTTTGGGCAGCTTGATGGTGATGTCTCGCTTAATGCAGAAGGCATAGATGTTGACCGTGGCAAATGCGGCGACAAAGGAGCTCAGCAGGCCCTTGGTGCCCATGTTGTCGGTAAAGAACACCGAGACATCGGCGCCGTCGATCTTGGCACTCGTCTGGGTAACGGCCAAGATGAGCATAGCGCACATGGCGGCGACCATGGTGCTCGTGGCGTTGATGGCCTTGCCGGCAGGCATGCGGCGGTTCTTGGAGCCGGTCAGCGCGCTTGCGGTGGTGCCGGCGACCATGATGCCCACGACGCCCATCGTGAAGTTGTAAACCTTGTTGCAGAAGTTCACGACGTCGACGTTCCACCAGTCGGGCAGCGTAAAGCCGCCGACCGTGGCGACAACGCCCGGCAGGGTCGAAATAAGCAGGAAGACAGAAGAAGACAGGATAATGGGCATTGCTGCCAAAAAGCCGTCTTTAATGGCCTGAAGGTAGATGTTCTTAGAGACCTTGTCGAAGTACGGCTGACCTTTCTCCAAGAACTTAACGATCGATTCCATAGTTCACGCTCCTCTTTGCATGAAATCTTAATGGCATGGACGTTGAAAACCTATATGGTCTCCCGCTTGCTAAAAGCCCGGGTGCAGGCGGGGCCGGTCCCAGGGGGAGAGAGGGGAGCGGCTGGGTTTGTATCGCATAGGGCCGCTCCCTTCTCGGGGGAAAGCGAGGCGATGCGCTACTGCGCGTCCGCCATAGTGTCGGCGAGCTCCTTGTACCAGAGTGCCGACTGCTTGATGTAGCGTTTTTGCGTGTCGAAGTCGATGTAGAACAGGCCGTAGCGCTTGTTATAGCCATTGGCCCACGAGAACTGGTCCTGCAGGCTCCAGATAAAGTAGCCCTGGACGTCGACGCCCTCGGCGCGCGCCTGGAGCACCTTCTCCATGTGCTGGTCGACAAAGTCGATGCGCTCGGGATCGGCGACGATGCCGTTTGCGTCGGGCTCGGGGTCCTTGTGGCCCAGGCCGTTTTCGGTGATATAGATGACGGGGAGGTTGGGATAGGTGGCGCTGATGTGCTTGAGCGTGTCGTAGAGGCCTTGCGGGTAGATGAGCCAATCCCAGTCGGTGGTGGGGATACCCGGCATATCGACCTGCTGCCCGACGCCCTTAAACTTAAAGCACGAGGTGCCCTTGTCTCCGGTGCCGTTAAAGCTGTTGGTTGACTCGCCATCGTAGGCGGCGATAAACGCCGACTGATAGTAGTTGAGGCCGAACATATCGTTGCGGGGCGCCGCCTTGGCGAGCTCCTCCATGTCGCTGTCCTCAACCGTAAGTGTGGCGTTGTTGGCACGCAGAATCTCGTTGATGAGTGAGAGGGTGCGCGCGGAGTAGTGACCCAGGAAGGCGCCGTCCATGATGAAGTCGGTGTAGAAGGCGTTGTACAGGTCGGCGGCGTGCTGGTCGGCGGGCGAGTCGGTGGCAGGATATGCCGGCGTCAGGACGTTGACCATGCCAATGCGTCCGCCCAGGTGCTCGGTCTCGTCAAGATCCTTATACAGGTTGACGGCGCGGGCGTGGGCAACGAGCTCGTTGTGCTGGCTCTGGATGCCGCTCGTCACATCAAAGTGATGGTTGGGCGGGAAGTTGCCTTGGATGTATTGGGAGTGCGAGAGGCTGATGAGCTCGTTGATGGTGAACCAATTCTTGACCTCGCGGAACTCGCGGAAGCAGAACTCGGCATAGCGCACATAGGCGTCGACGGTCTTGCGGTTGAGCCAGTCGCCCTGGTTGAACAGGGCGGCGGGGGAGTCAAAGTGATGCAGGGACACATAGGGCTCGACGCCATACTTTTTGCAGCAGGCGAACAGCTCGTGGTAGTGCTTAACGCCCTCGGCGAGGGGTTCGGCATCGTCGCCGTTGGGGAAGATGCGGGTCCAGGCGATGGACACACGAATGGCGTTGAGTCCATGCTCGGCAGAAAGGCGGATATCCTCCTCGTAGCGGTTGTAGAAATCACTGGCCGGGTCGGGCAAAAAGCGACCCTGGGCGACAAGGTAATCGTCCCACATGGTCTTACCCTTGCCTGCCACCTTCGTGGAACCTTCCGTTTGGTACGCGGCGGTTGCGGCGCCCCAAACAAAGCCCTTCGGCAGCTGCTGTACGCGGTTTAGCAAAGACATATGCATACACCCTCTCGTCTCGCTGTTCGATATTGTGCGTTTGCGCTCAGGAGGCTCCCTGGTTAGCGTTCAGCGGTGAAAAAGCCCGATAAACACTATCTTAAAATGATTAGAACCAAAATGAGCACGTGGACATTTGACAATGAGCACGTTAACATCCGGCTGGGATGTATAGAAACAAAACAACTTCAAACAGCCGCGAACGGTTGTATTTGTTCGGTAAGCGGTTTTGATTGACAGAAGTTTTCATGTTGTGGTATATGGCTCGGGTATCATGAGCACGTTATCAATGTATGTACGATGCGCCATGGGCGCGGGGAATAGTTGGGAAGCAGGTTAGCGTGGAAGGCATGGATCAGCAGACAAGGAATGGTCGTTCGGCGAGCGCGGCAGAGGTTGCGGCGCTCGCTGGCGTGAGCCGCCAGACTGTGTCTCGCGTGGTCAACGGTATGCCCAACGTGACGGAAAAGACGCGCAAGCGTGTGCTGGCCGCCATGGAAGAGCTGGGCTTTCGTCCCAATTTTGCTGGAGCGGCGTTGCGCGGCGGGTCGTATCGTTCTATTGGCCTGTGCATGTACAACATCACACGTGTCGGTAACCTGGCGACGCTCGAGGGTATCATGCAAGCGGCGCGCGAGCACGATTTTGCCGTCACTATGATCGAGATGGGCGGCGACAAGCCCTATGCACTTGCCGATGCCTCGCGCCGCATGGTCGAGCGACCCGTCGACGGCATGATTCTCAACATGAACCGCATGGCTCCCGATTTTGAGGAGTTTGTTCCCCAGCCGGGAGTGCGAACGGTCATCCTGTCCATGTATGCGCATCCGCGCTGCACGACGATCGACTCCGACCAGTATGGTTCGTGCGAGCTGTTGACCAATTATCTGCTGGAACATGGTCACTCGAATATGCGGTTTGTGGCGGGTCCGGAAAACTCGATTTCCTCGCGTTTTCGTGAGGCCGGTTGGCGCGATACGCTGGGTCGTGCTCATGTCGATGCCGCTCCGATGCTGCGTGGCGATTGGAGTGCGGACAGTGGGTACGCCATGGGCGAGCGGATTGCGGCCGAGGTGCTTGCCGGCGGGTCGCAGGCGCCGACTGCCGTGCTTGCGGCAAATGACCAGATGGCGCTGGGCGTTATCGCCGCGCTCGAGAACGCGGGCCTGTCCGTGCCCGACGACGTGAGCGTGGTTGGTATCGACGACGCACTCGAGGGACTTGTTCCTCACAATCGACTGACGACGCTGCGATTTGATTTGCGCGGTGTCGGTAAGCTTGCGTTTGAGGCGGCGATTGGAGAGAGCTCGTCTATCGAGGCGATTCATGTGCCGAGTACGCTGGTCGAACGCTCGACTGTTAGGGACATACGGGGTTAGGTCCTACTCCGTTTGTCTCGATTTGTAACAGGTAGACGGTCAAAAGCGGGCTACGTGTTACAGATTTAGATTCTTCGGAAAGAGCAATCCTGTTCGTCTCAATCTGTAACAGCTAGGACCAAAAAACTCGGCTAGATGTTACAGATCGAGACAAACGGCTCCCGACCAGCCCAAAAACAAAAAGACCGGGGGCGGCGCGCCGTGTGACGTGCCGCCCCCGGCTGAGAAATGGGGACAGGTTGTGTGAGCGGGCAACCCCGCCAGCCACTAGTCCAGACGACGGGTCTGCGCCACGTGCTTGTACCAGTAGGCGCTTGCCTTGGGCGTGCGCTTCTGGGTTTCAAAGTCAACGTAAAAGAAGCCGTAACGCTTGTTGTAGCCATTGGTCCAGGAGAACTGATCCTGCAGGCTCCACAGGAAGTAGCCGCCCACGTTGACGCCCACCTCCATGGCCTTGAGCAGCCAACGCAGGTGCTGCTCGATGTAGTCGATGCGCGGCTGGTCGTCCACAAAACCGTCCTTGTAGGGGTCCTTGTAGCCCATGCCGTTCTCGGTGATGAAAATCTGCTTGTAGTTGGGGTAGCGCTGCTTAATGTAGACGAGCAGATCGAACAGGCCCTCGGGATAGATGATCCAGTCCCAGTCGGTGGTGGGGATGCCAGGCTTGTTCACATGCTCGCCAATACCCTTAACGCGCCAGCGGCCAGTGCCCTTCTCGCCCGTACCGTTGTGGTGCAGGTCGTTCTCGCCGTCGTAAGCCTTCAAGAAGCGGCACTGGTAGTTGTTAACGCCCAGGTAGTCGTTGTAGAGCGCGGCCTCGCGCATGATTTCCAGATCCTCGTCTAGGATCTCGATGGTGCCGCCCGAGACGGCAGCCAGGCGGTTGGCGCACTCGAGGGTGTCGGGCGCATAGTCGCCGCGGAAGGTGGCGTCGAGCAAGAACTGGTTTTGCAGCACGTGCTCGTTGTTGGCGGCTTTGATGTCGGCGGGGTCGTTCTCGTTGAGCGGGTACTTAAACTCCAGCGACTGGATGACGCCGATTTTGCCCTTAAAGCCGCCGTTGTGGAAGGCCAGCACGGCCTTGGCGTGGGCGAGCATCATGTTGTGCTCGCACTGGAAGGCCTCGGCCAGATGCGCCTTGACGCCACCGGGGAAGGTGCCCTCGATGTAGGTGTTGGAGGCGTCGGCCCAGATCTCGTTAAAGGTGAACCAGTAGGTCACCTGGTCGGCGTACTCCTTAAAGCAGAAGGTGGCAAAGTCCACAAAGGCGTCGATGGTCTCGCGGTTGAGGAAGTCGCCCTTCTCAAAGAGGGGAAGCGGCGTGTCAAAGTGATGCAGCGTGACGAACGGCTCAACGTGGTGCTTGTGGCACTCGGCGAAGAGATCGTGGTAGAACTGGACGCCCTCGGGGTTGATTTCGCCGGTGCCGTTGGGGAAGATGCGGCTCCAGGCGATGGAGAGGCGAATGCCGTTGATGCCGAACTCCTCGCACAGCTCCAGGTCGACGGGGTACTGGTTGTAGAAGTCCGAAGCGGGATCGGGGGAGAAGCGCCCCTGGGCCTCCAGAAAGTCGTCCCAGGCAACCTTGCCCTTACCGTGAGTGCGGGTCTCGCCCTCTACCTGGTAGGCAGCGGTGGCGCCGCCAAAGACAAAGTCCTCGGGAAACTGCGCGGGCGGGTTGGTGACGCTAGCAGGATTAACGGACATGATGATCCAATCGTCTAAATCGAAGGGCCAGCCGGTCTTGGATGGTCGGCTGGCCCTGGGCGTTACTTACTTCGAAAGTTGCTCACTCACGAAGGCGAGAGACTTGTCGCCGTTCTGGGAGAGCTCGATGTACTGCTTGCCACGGCAGGCGACGCACTTGTTGCCCACGCGCTCACAGTCCTTCTGCAGGTCGGCCAGGTAGCTTGCGGCCTGCGGGGCCAGGACGACCAGGTCAAAGTCGGGGAGCATGTCCACGTGGTTGCCATAGGCCTCGGCAGCGGTCTCGAGGTTAATGCCGCGCTCCTTGGCGGCCTTGGCCAGCGCGTTGGCGAGCAGGCCCGAGGTTCCGCCGCCCTGGCAGAGCACGAGCACGCGCTTGCCGTTGAGGTCGCTGGCGGTCGTTGTCTCGGCAGCGGGTGCTGCGGAAGCGGCGGGGGAGTCGGCCTTCACGGCCTCGGCAGCAGCGCCGGCGGCAACGCTCTTGGCGTCAGCCTTGCCCTGGAAGGCATCGTTGAGCTTGGCGGCTTTCTCGGCGTTCTTGGCGGCGAGCTCCTCCTGGGAGATCTCGGCCTCCTCGGCGCACTTCTGGGCGTCATAGGCACGGAAGAACGGATAGTACAGGGCAAAGTCGACGACCAGGATGATGGCGAGCATCACAAAGGCGAGCGGCTGGAAGCCCAGGCCCATGATGGTGCCGATGGGGCCGGGGACGGTCCAAGGCAGGGTGTACATAAAGCCGTTCATGCCCAAGAAGTCGATAAAGATCTTGAGGATCCAGATGTTGGCGATCGGGGCAAAGACAAACGGGACAAAGAAGACGGGGTTGAGCACGATGGGTGCGGCGAACAGCAGCGGCTCGTTGACGGCAAAGCAGACGGGGACGATGGCGGCCTTACCGACGGCGCGCATCTCCTGAGACTTGGCCAGGAAGCAGAACATAAAGACCAGGACGAGCGTGGCGCCGGTGCCGCCCATGCAGACGACGAAGTACTGGGCACCCTGGGTCAGGACAGCGGAAGCGTGCTGGCCGGCCTGGAACGCAGCCAGGTTGTCGGTCATGTTGGCAACGAGAGCGGCGGCGATGGCGGGCTCGACGATCGAGGGGCCGTGGACGCCCACGAACCAGAAGAGGCTCATGGCGCCGTAGATCACAGCGAGGCCGATGTAGCCATCGGCAGCGGTGAACAGGGGCTGGAACACCTGGATGACACCCTGGGCAAAGCAGAAGCCAAAAGCAGCGCGGAAGACGATGTCAAAAACCCAAAAGACGGTGATGCAGACGGAGAAGGGGATGATGTCCTTAAAGGTCTGCGAGATGTTGGGCGGAACCTGCTCGGGCATCTTGACGGTGATGTTGCGCTTAATGAAGAACTTGTAGATGATGCCGGTCACAAACGCAGCGATGAAAGCGGTCAGCAGGCCCTTGGAACCAAGGTAGGTGGTGTTGAAACCGCTGGCAGCGTCCGTGGCGATGGTGTCGCTCGAAAGGAGCAAGAAGCCGATGATGGCCGCGCACATGCACGAGATGAAGTTGATCTGGTTGTTCTTGGGCAGATCGCGGTTCTGAGCGTCGGCGAAGTGCTTGGCCGTGGTGGCGGCGCAGGCGATGGCCAGGATGCCCATGGAGTAGTTGTAGCACTTCCACAGGGCGTTGTTGATGTCATCGGGCCAGTAGAAACCCCAGATGTTGGGGACCGAGGCTACCAGGCAGAAGATGGACGAGAAGATGATGATGGGGATGACGGAGATAAAGCCGTCGCGGATCGCCTTGAGGTACTTGTTGCGGGCGATCGCGTTGAAAAAGGGCTGGCCCTTTTCGATGATGGCGATGAGTTGCTCCATGCAATGCTCCTAAGAGTCGGTGGGTTAGCAACGATGGTAGCTTTTGGCGTCCGGTTGCCAAAATGTTGACGTTGCCATTTTGCGACACAAAAAAAGACGCGAACCGGTGGTTCCTGTGCCTGCGAACCGTCGATTCCTTACGCGTAAACGTTTGAGCCGCCCGGTGGCTCTGTGTTTGCACAATGGCAACGTTAACATTTGGTAGACAAAAGCCGTTCGGGGAAGCAAAAATGTCGGTGAACGGTAGGTTTTGGGTGGTGAGCGTATGGTGGGGGAGGCGTTGGATATACTTGAAGACGTTTCATTTGACTGCGCAAGGTGCCACCAATGGCATCGTTGACATAGAAAGATCGACCTATGGCCGCTGTTAAAAAATCGGTATCCGTCAAAGACGTAGCGCGCCTCGCGGGCGTCTCGGAGCAGACAGTCTCGCGTACGGTGCACGATTCGCCCAGCGTGCGCCCCGAGACCAAGGAACGCGTGCGTGCCGCCATGCGCGAGCTGGGGTATCGCCCCAATTTTGCCGGTCGATCGTTGCGCCGTGGCAAGTTTAAGACCGTCGGCGTCGCCATGTTCAACATTACCGGCACCGGCAATCTCGACCGTATGGAGGGCTTTGCCGCAGCGGCCGACAAACATGGCTATGCCATCACCCTCACTAAAGTAGACGGGCATCCGTATACCCTCGAGAGCGCATCGTCGCGCATGAGCGCACTGCCGGTGGATGGCATGGTTGTGATTATGAACCGCATGCCGGCGGACTTTGGAACCTTCGAGCCGCTGCCCGGCATGCAGACGGTGCTCGTTACGATGTTGGAGCACCCGCTCTGTTCAACGGTCGATAACGACCAGTTCGATTGTTCGCGCCAGGTGGTCGAGTATTTGCTGGGGCAGGGACACAAGACTGTGCACTTTATCTCGTGTCCCGAGCGCTCGCTTTCGGGCATGCGGCGCGAGGAAGGCTGGCGTGAGACATTGCGTGCGCATGGCATTGAGCCCCCGCAGCTCGTGCGTGGCGACTGGACGGCGCAGAGTGGATATGCTGCCGGCCAGGCGCTTGCGGATGATCCGACCTGCACGGCCATTTATGCCTCCAACGATGCCATGGCATATGGCTGCATCCGTGGGCTCGAGTCGCGCGGGAAGTGCGTGCCCCAGGACGTGAGCGTGGTGGGTGTTGATGACAGCCTGGGCGATATCGTGCCCGATTGTCGCTTGACCACGGTGCGCTTTGACAACAAGCGCGTCGGCATGTGGGCGGTTGACAAGATTGCCGGCGCCGAGGGCGTTGAACCCGGTGTGGAGCACATGCTGTTTCCGGGCGTGCTCGTCGAGGGCGATACGGTGCGCGATGTACGCTAGGGCGCGGGTCTGTTTGGGTTTCCGCTAATTGTGTTCGATATTGTTTAAATTGGTTTAAAAACCGTTCACGGTCGAAAAGTGACCGTTCATAGCTCGAAATTACGTTTTGCGCTGTTCTTTTTTGTTTGAATGTTATTGTTTCTGTCATACACAACGCAGCGCGTATGCCCGGACGCGATGCTCTCCATTGGTTCATATGTGAAAGGAACGCAACATGGCAACCAAAGAAGAAATCTCGATGGTTGGATTCGAGATCGTCGCATACGCAGGTGACGCCCAGACCGATCTGCTTGCAGCGCTCGATGCTGCTCGCGAGGGTGACTTTGAGAAGGCCGAGCAGCTGCACAAGGATGCCAGCGATGCGCTCATCGGTGCCCACGACACGCAGACCAAGCTGCTTTCGCAGGAGGCCGGCGGTGGCGAGATGGAGATGACCTTCATCATGGCTCACGCTCAGGACACTCTCATGACCACTATGATCCTGGAGAAGCAGGCCCGCTTTACCATCGATGCCTACAAGCGCATTGCCGAGCTCGAGGCCAAGCTCGCCTAACGAGCCCTCACAACCAAGTCCCCTTCCAAAAGCTCTGCCGCTACCCGCGGCAGGGCTTTTTCTGTCCTCCTCCAAGTTGCGGTGAAATAAGGACTGAATAGGGGCCGGCGGGCGCAAAACAATCCCTATTCCACCGCAACTCATCCCGAGATAGTCATTGGGGACAGTCTTGGTGCGCACCGTTGTCCTCCCGTTCGATTTTTGCTCGGTGGGTATACTTCCATCCGCAATACAGGCCGGAATGAGGAGGTATCCAAATGCCGGACAACGGATTGATTCAAAAGAAAGATGCGCACGAGATGGCTCATGGGCGTCCTGTCCAGATAACCGAGCACACGACGGTAACCGAGCTGCAGCCCAGTCTGTCCGATGTCGTGTGCGCAAACAAAAAGCTGCAGATTGGCTTTATCGTTGCGCTCGTGGTGCTGGCGCTGCTGTCGGGCTTTGTGGCTCGTCCGCATTTCGCCGATACCAAAACTTGGGACTCCACCATCGAGGTCATCGATCAAAAGAAAGGAAACGTACTGGCGCTCACGACCTCGTGCGTGGCGCTGTCTGCGGGCATTACCGCGCTGCCGGGTGATACGGGAACGCCGGTTGCCGAGCAGCTCGCGCAGCTTTCAGGCAACCTTGGTATCGTGCTTGCCGTGCTATACCTAGAGAAATATTTGCTCACGATTTTGTGGTCGGTTGGCCTGGGCATCTTAATCCCGTTTGCGTTGGCGCTCTTTGCGGTGTCGCTCGGCATTCACGGGCGCTGGAGCACGAGCGCTGTCCTGCGCCGTGTGGCGACGCGCGTGCTGGTGGTTGCCGTGATCGGCATGGCGCTCGTGCCCGCGAGCGTATGGGTGTCGCAGAAGGTCGATGAAACGTATCGCGTAAGTATTGAGCAAGCTGAGCAAAAGGCTGCGGACGCTGCGGACGCGGCCGACACCACGGACAAGTCAGCCGAGACCAGCTCAAAATCGAACAAGAAAAAATCCGAGGCCACGGAGTCCAAAAACGTGCTCGAGCAGTTGACTGATGGGGCATCGAGCCTTGTTACGTCGGTGACCAGCGGCGCCAAGCAGATGACCGATGAGATCGTGCGGCAGGTGACCGATCTGATTGAAGGCGTCATCGTGATGATCGTGACCTCGTGCGTTATCCCGCTGCTGGTGCTCGTGGCGTTCCTATGGCTAGGACACGTGCTGCTGGGGATCGATATTTCCGGCCCGGCGAACTATTTGACGGGCCGTTTCTTGAGTGCTCCTTCCAAGCACGCCAAAAAGGGCGGGCAGTCCGAGTAGCTAAAACAGCTGTATATACCGGGGAATACCGCCGAAGGGCGGCCGAGACGCGTTCTCGGTCGCCCTTTTGTTTGTTGAACACATGGTCGCTGCGTCCGCGCCCGGCTCAAACGGTCAGCAATCATCCGTGAACGGTATTTGTTCAAAAAAGAACAAAGATAAACAAATAGTTGTTGCAGTTACTGTTCGAATGTGTTCAAATAAACATGAACAGTGAAGAACCGCACATTCAGATGCCCGGACCTGAACGCGATTCAACACTTCCAAACAGAAACTACGCACCTGCGTATCTCTCAAGGAGGATGTCATGAGGGTTGTAATCGCTTCCGATGCCGACGGTATGTCGATGAAGGAGTCCATCAAGGAGATGCTCATCGCCGACGGTCACGAGGTCGTCGACTATTCCGAGACCCCTGCCGCGGACTTTGTCGATTCCGCGACCGCCGTTGCCAAGGACCTGCTGGAGCACAAGGATTCCCAGGGCTTCGCATTCGATAAGCACGGCGTCGGCTCCTATATGGCCGCCGTCAAGATCAAGGGCATGGTCGTCGCCAACATTTCCGACGAGCGTTCCGCCTACATGACCCGCGAGCACAACGGCTCGCGCATGGTCACCATGGGCCCGGGCGTTGTGGGCACCGAGGTCGCCAAGAAGATCGCCCGCGAGTTCCTGCGCGCCCAGTACGCCGGCGGCCGTCACCAGATCCGTGTCGACATGCTCAACAAGATGGCCTAACGAGAGCCACCGAGAACTCGAACTTCTACCTCAACTTGTGAATTCAGACGAAAGGACGTTCTGATGAAGAAGACCATCGCAATCGGTTGCGACCATATCGTTACGGACGAGAAGATCTATCTGGCCGACCGCCTGGAGCAGGCTGGTTACAAGGTGCTCGACTGCGGCACCTACAGCCACACCCGTACGCACTATCCCATCTACGGTAAGGCCGTGGGCGAGGCTGTTGCCAGAGGCAAGGCCGACTTTGGCGTGGCCCTGTGCGGCACCGGCATCGGCATCACCAACGCCGTCAACAAGGTTCCCGGCGCCCGCTGCGCCCTGGTCCGCGACATGACCTCTGCCCTGTATGCCCGTCGCGAGCTCAACGCCAACATCGTGGGCTTTGGCGGCAAGATTACCGGCGAGTTCCTGATGGCCGATATCATGCTTGCCTTCCTGGAGGAGCCCTACGAGAAGACCCCCGAGCACGATGCCCTGATCGCCAAGATCGATGCCTGCAATAAGGCCGACGCCGAGGCTCAGGCTGACCCGCACTTCTTTGACGAGTTCCTCGAGAAGTGGGACCGCGGCGAGTACCACGACTAAGGGGTTCCGGCGTTCTACCGAACGCCGGACCGGTCGACGCTGCGCGGCGCTCAGGCACCCCATCTCGCCGCTCAAACCGTCGCTCGCGTACATGAAGTACGCGTCGCTCCTCTTTCGCGGCGACCTGGGGCACCTGAGCGCCGCTCGCTGACGTTTGAGTGACCTGCGAGATCGCCCCTGTTGTTGCGAAGTGTTCTGGTACGGCGAGCTGCTCCGATAACACGTTTGCTTGCTTGGCTTGAGTGCTTCGCTCTTGGCTGTACTTGGCGATTTGCAGCTTTTCAATTGACGGCTCGCGTTTCTGTGAGGGGGCGCGGGCCGGTTTTCTATCAGCCCTATTGACTTGGCGGGCTGTCGTAAGAAAGGGAAGGCTCCTATGGAGTTTGTTCTTGATAACGGTTCTATCCGCGTGGCACTGAGCACGGCGGGCGGGTCGTTCACTTCTATTACGGCCAACGGCCGTGAGTACCTGTGGCAGGGCGACCCGGCGGTGTGGTCGGGCCAGGCACCCATTTGTTTCCCGATCTGCGGCGGCCTTCGTGACGGTCGCGCAATGACCATGGGCGGCCGCGAGGTAAAGCTCGCCCGCCACGGCTTTGCGCGCAAACAGGAGTGGAAGCTCGAGGAACAGAGCGACAACATGGTTGCGCTGAGCCTAAGCTCTACCGACCATGCCGAGTTGCTCGAGCAGTACCCGTATCCGTTTAAGATCGTTGCTCGTTACACGATTGATTCGGAAAAGGTGGCCGTGTCGTACGAGGTGACCAATGAGGGCACCGAGGACATGCCGTTCTTTGCGGGCGGTCACCCCGGCTTTAAGTGTCCGCTCGACGAGGGCGAGTCCTATGACGACTACGAGCTCCGTTTTGAACAGCGTGAGGCCACCGAGCTCTGTACTGCCGTTCCCTCGACGGGCCTGATTGATGTTGAGCATCGCAGCAAGAACCCCATGATCGGCCAGAACCTGCCGCTTACCCATGAACTCTTTGACTTCGCGGAGACCATCTTCGACGTGCTCGAGAGCCGCGTGGTTACGCTGACCAAGAAGACCGAGGACAAGGGCGTGCGCCTGACGTTCCCCGATATGCCGTACCTGATTGTGTGGAGCAAGCCCGAGGGCGACTTTGTGGCCGTGGAACCGTGGGGCGGCCTGTCCACCTGCTCCGACGAGGACGATATTCTGGAGCACAAGCGCGGCTGCCTGGTGGCCAAGCCGGGGGAGACCGTCACCCGCGGCTTTGAGATCGAGATCCTTTAACGAGCTATCGTATGTTTGGGGCTGCGCGTGTCGTGCCCCGGAAACAGGAGTTCAATATGATTCTGACCGTTACCATGAACCCGTCGATTGATACGCGCTATCAGCTCGATAAGCTGATCATCGACGATGTTAACCGTGTGACGCCCGAAAAGACCGCTGGCGGCAAGGGCCTCAACGTGAGCCGTGTGCTGCTGCAGTTGGGCGACGATGTGCTCGCGACCGGTCTGCTCGGCGGTCACATGGGTGCCTATATGGCCGAGCTCATGGATGCCGATGGCGTCAAGAACGACTTTGTGCCCATCGCCGGTGAGACGCGCATCTGCCTGAATATCCTGCACGAGGGCAACCAGACCGAGCTGCTGGAGAGCGGCCCGCAGATCGCCCCGGCCGAGCTCGAGGCCTTTACGGCCAAGTTCGCCGAGCTTGCAGCGAAGGCGGACGTTGTGACGCTTTCGGGCTCGCTGCCGCGCGGCGTCGATGCCGGCTACTATGCCGAGCTCGTCAAGATCGCTGAGGAGGCGGGCGCCAAGGTGCTGCTCGATACCTCGGGTGCATCGCTGGAGGCCGCGCTTGAGTCCGACGCTAAGCCTGAGCTCGTAAAGCCCAACCTGACCGAGATTAACGGCCTGCTGGGTACGTCCTTTACGACTGATGATGTCGATGCCCTGCGCGAGGCGCTCGCCGCCGATGGCCGCTTTGCCGGTATTCCCTGGGTTGTCGTCTCGATGGGCGCTGCCGGTTCGGTGGGCTTCCATGAGGGTCGCGCGTTCCGCGCCAAGACGCCCGCGATTGCGGCTGTGAACGCGACGGGTTCCGGCGACTCGACCATCGCCGGCTTTGCGCATGCCATTGCTGCCGGCGCCGACGACGTCACGGTGCTCAAGACCGCCAATACCTGCGGCAAGCTCAACGCCATGGATCCCAAGACCGGGCATTTGGTTATGGACCGCTGGGACGAGGTCTACAACAGCGTTGTCGTGACTGAACTGTAGGGTTACGCGGTTTTACCAAACCGCGTAACGGCGCGACGCTGCAAACGCCCCTAAGCGGCAATCTGACGTTCAATCGTCGGGCATGACCAAAAGGTCAATGCCCTCCTCTTTCACGTCACCTTGCTCGCTTAGGGGCGTTTTCGCTGTCGTTGCCAAGACACCGGCGTTGCCTTGGTCGCAAGTAGTCATTGGGGACGCTCTTTAATGACTAGTCGTTTAAGAACGCCCCTTAAGAATGACCCCAATGACTACACTCAAAAACGGCGCCCGCCGGCGATGTTGCCGGCGGGCGCCGTTGTCGTGTGGGCGGTTATGTCGTGGCCGCTGATGAGGCTCGAACTCGTATGCTACAGCGAGTTGATGAAGCGCTGTTGGGCGGCGCGGCCGGCTTCGTCCCATTTAAAGACGCCGGCGTTGTCGAGCACGTGGCCAAACACCACACCGACCTCCTCGTGCAGGATGTCGATAGCGTTATCCGCCGTAAGCTCATCGGCACGACGAGCAAAGACGTCCTCGGCCCATGCGGCATGGCTGCGGCAAAGGTCGTCGCCCTCGAGCGCACCGGCGAGATCGTAGCTGGCATCGGCCTTGGCCGCCAGCAGGTGCTCGCGGACAGCGCCGAGCTCGGGAACCAAGCGCGGCGGCAAAATCGCCAGGCCCATGACCTCGATCAGGCCGATGTTCTCCTTCTTAATGTGGTGATACTCGGCATGCGGGTGGAAAACGCCCAGCGGATGCTCGTCGGTCGTGATGTTGCAGCGAAGCGCCAGGTAGGCCTCGTAGATTTCGCCGCCGGCGTTGCCGCGGGAGTCTACGCGGCGAATGACGGGCGTCACGGTATTGTGCGCCACGCCATCGGCTGTGTGCGCGATGACGCCAACAGACTCATCGCTCCACTCGCGCCAGGCGAGGATAATCTTCTCGGCGGCATCGAGCAGCTGAGCGCGGTCATGCGAGCGCAGGCGCAGCACCGAGAGCGGCCACTGCAGCACGCTACCGCTGACCTGGTCAAAACCGGGCACGCTAAACTGCGAGACCTCGGCGGCGTGCATCATGGGGAACTCGTGTGCGCCGCCCTGGAAGTGGTCGTGCGACAAGATCGAGCCGCCCACGATGGGCAGGTCGGCGTTGGAGCCGATGAAGTAATGCGGGAACAGGTCCACAAAGTCGAGCAGGCAGGTCAGGCCCTTGCGGTCGACGTGCATCGGACGATGCTCGGAGCTCATGGCAATGCAGTGCTCGTTAAAGTACGCGTACGGGCTGTACTGGAAGCCCCAGCGCTCGCCGTCGAGCTGGATGGGGATAACGCGCAGATTCTGGCGGGCGGGGTGAGCTCCGCCGTCGGCTGCGGCGGAGCGTCCGGGATAGCCCTCGTTTTCGATGCAGAGCTGGCAGGCGGGATACTTCTCGTCCGTGTTCTTAGCTGCACCTGCCGCGGCGATATCGCGCGGGTCCTTCTCGGGCTTGGACAGGTTGATGGTGATCTCAAGATCGCCCCAGTTGGTGGGGGTGCTCCATTTGATGTTGCGCGCGATGGCGGCACGGCGCACGTAGCCGGCGTCGCAGCACAGGCCGTAGAACCAGTCGGTCGCGGCACGGGGCTCGTTGACGCCCATACGCCCATTGAATTCCTCGTTTACAACCGAAGGCCTCGGCATGAGCGCGCCCATGATGCGCATGGCGATGCGATCGCGGCCCGACGCCGTGTCCTCGGCAGCACCGTTGGCAACGGCAGTCTCGGCAAGCGCGGCAAGCGTGCCTTCAAGGTCAAAGTCGGGCAGGGTATCGGGGTGCAAGAGCGAGAGTTTCTCAACCTGGAGTGCCCAGGCCATGTCGAGTGCCGGCCCCGTGGCGCCGATGCACTCGAGAACGGTGTTGTATGCCCAGATGCGATCGTCCTGGCCGATCATCGATCGGTGGATGGCATATTCGACGAGGCCCTGCGCAGCCTCGCGCACATCAGTCGTTACAGCCATGCCGCGTAAGCCCCCTTGTCAGAAATTGCGTAATGGCGGGCAGAGCCCTCGCCCAGCCAGCTGTTCATCTTGGTAATAAAGGTGTCGACCAGGTCGAGCGGCACGAAGGCCTGAATGGTGCCGCCAAAGCCGCCGCCGTGGATGCGCACGGCACCACGGCCGTCGAGCACATGCTCCGCAAGAGCAAGCGCATACATTGAGGGCTGCTCGGAGCCCAGCTTGGCGACGACATTCTGCAGGTACATGGCAGAGCTGGCGCCGGACTCGCGCGTCAGGACCAGGAACTGGTCGATGTCGCCGGCGTTCAGGGCCGCCCAGCGCTTGTCGACCAGGCCGTTCTCGTACCAGTAGTGAACGGCGCGCAGGCAGGCGCGGTCGCCCAGCTTGGCGCGCAGCTCGGGGAGCTTGGCGTCAAAGTCGGCAACGTTTACCTCGCACAGGCGTGCCTTGCCAAACTCGGCGGCGACGTCCTGCATCTCGCGCGGAACGGCGGCGTAGTCGTCGGTGGCGGCCACGTGGTCGGCGCCCACTTTAACGAGCACAAGCGCATAGCCGTGATCCTCAAAGTTGAGCTCGAGCTTCTGGGTTTTAGGCTGAGCCTGGTCCTCAAAGTCCATGTAGGCAAGGCCGCCCAGACATACGGCGGCCTGGTCCATCAGACCGCAGGGCTTGCCGTAATAGTTGTTCTCGGTGCGCTGGCTCATCTGGGCGAGCGCGACGGGCTCAATGGCGGGTGCGCCCCAGAGGGTTTCCATGGTACGACCGTATGCGGCCTCGACGGCGGCAGAGCTGGAAAGACCGCCACCCGAGGGGACGGAGCAGGTGAAGGCGAAGTCGAAGCCCTGGGGCTCAACGCCCAGAGCTGCAATCTCGTGGGCCATACCGCGGACGAGGCTTGCGGACGTGCCCTTCTCGGACTCCTGAACGTCTAGCGTGTCGAGCGTGATTTCAAACGTGGGATAGCCCTCGTCGGCTACGCGAATCTTGTTGGAGTCGGTTGCCACGGCGATGCCGTCAACGGCGACATCGAGCGAGCCGGCGATAACGTGGCCGCCCTCGTGGTCGGTGTGGTTGCCGCTGATCTCGGAACGGCCGGGCGCGTGCACGTAGAGCACCTGGCGGTCGCCGATGGGGCCAAACTCCTCCTCAAACAGCTTGGTGAGCGTGGCGAATGTCTTTTCGTCGGGGGTGGTCATGGGGGTCCTTTCCTTGGCGCGCACGGGTGGGTTTTGCGTCGTTATGAGTACGTTAACAACTTGAAGCGGCATGAAGCGAGTGTTCACGATATCGCATGTTACAGGCTATGTTAACGTACTCATAACACATCGCTTATCACTTTTTGGGAATCTGGTAATCGGTAGAAATTCAGCCGTGAACGGTACTGCCGTATGGACTTATAAAGCAGAAGAGATGCAGATAGAAAAAGTAGAGTACGTTAACATGCGTCCGACGATAGCGGGCCTCGGCGCGGGATGTATTTCTGCCCGGGCCGGCATTCACGCTATTCAGATCTCGCAAGGGTGAAGGTGATCCTGTGGCAAGGCGCCCGTCCAACGATACCAGTTCGCGTCCGGTCTCCATGGCTGACGTCGCCCGCGCTGCCGGCGTTTCGCAGCAGACGGTTTCGCGCGTCGCCAACGGCTTGCCCAACGTTAACGAGCAGACGCGCCAGCGCGTGCAGGCTGCTATGCAAGAGCTCGGCTTTCGTCCGAGTTATGCCGGTCGCTCGCTGCGCGACGGCCGTTACCATTCGGTCGGCCTATGCATCAACGATGTCACCAAGTTTGGCAACCTCTCAATGATCGACGGCATCGCCAGCGCTGCTCGCGAGCATAATTGCGCCATCACGCTGGTCGAGATGTCCAAGACCGAAGAGTTTTCGCTTGCCGAGGCCACGCGTCGTATGGCCGCACTGCCGGTGGACGGCATCATCATCGGCATGAGTCGTATGGCGCCCGATTTTGAGACGTTTGATCCGTTGCCGGGTATCGGCACGGTTATCGTCACCATGTATGCGCACCCGCGGGTGACCACGGTCGACTCCGACCATTACGGCTGCTCGCTGCTGCTTATGGATCACCTGTTTGAGCTTGGCCACGAACAGATCCGCTATATCGGTGGTCCGTCCTTCTCGGTGGACGAGCAGTTCCGCCGCGCCGGCTGGAAAGACGCGCTCGAGCGCAGGCATATTAAACCGGTGGAGCCGCTCGAGGGCGACTGGTCTGCCAATAGTGGTTACGAGGCCGGCAGGTATCTGGCCGAGCACGATCGCACCATGACGGCGATTTACGCGGCGAACGACCAGATGGCAAACGGTGCCATCGCGGCGCTGCGCGACAGCGGCCTGCGTGTGCCCGAGGACGTGAGCGTGGTGGGCGTCGACGACTCGCTCGACGACTTTGTCGCGCACAACGAGCTCACGACCGTTCGATTCGATCTGCATCAGCGCGGACGCGAGGTGTTCGAGCATGCGGTTCCCAAGGCGGGGGCATCGGACAAGGCTGTCGCCATTCGCATCCCCGGTCAGCTCATCGTTCGACATACCACGGCAGCTTCGCGCGCATAGTTTTCACAGGTCAACGGCTCAACGTTGCACTTCAATACCAATCGGTAAGGATGTTGGCAAATAGCCGTGGCTATGAAGGCGCGTGCTATGATAGACGGGTTCTTTTGTCTATCAAGGAGGCTTTGCCTGATGGAGATCACCAAGGATATCCGCTATATCGGTGTCGATGATCACGACATCGACCTGTTCGAGGGCCAGTACGACGTGTCCGAGAACGGTATGGCGTACAACAGCTACGTTATCTTGGGCGAGAAGATCGCTGTCGCCGATTCGGTCGACGGCGGTTTTGTCGACGAGTGGCTCGGCAACCTCGAGGCCGTGCTCGACGGCCGTACGCCCGACTACCTGGTCGTTCATCACATGGAGCCCGATCATTCCGCCGGCATTGCCGCCTTTATGGAGCGTTATCCCCAGGCCCAGATCGTGGCCAGCATGGGCGCCTTCCGCATGATGGTCAACTACTTTGGCACCGATTTCCCCGAGCGCAAGATGGTCGTCAAAGAGGGTGACGTGCTCGATCTGGGCGGCCACAGCCTAACCTTTATCGGCGCTCCCAACGTGCACTGGCCCGAGGTGCTCTTCTCCTACGAGGCCACCGACAAGGTGCTCTTTAGTGCCGACGGCTTTGGCAAGTTCGGCGCCAATGACATCGAGGATCCGGAAGGCTGGGCCTGCGAGGCACGTCGTTACTACTTTGGCATCGTGGGTAAGTTCGGTAAGTTCGTGCAGGCCGTGCTCAAGAAGGCTGCTAATCTGGACATTCAGATCATCTGCCCGCTTCATGGCCCTGTGCTCACCGAGAACCTGGGTTACTACCTCGACACCTACAACACCTGGTCGAGCTATCAGCCCGAGGACGAGGGCGTCACGATTGCCTACGCGAGCGTGTATGGCCATCTGAAGACCGCCGTTGAGGAGCTCGCATCTGCGCTCGAGGCTCGCGGCCAGAAAGTTTCTGTCTTTGACCTGGCTTGCGACGACATGGCCGAGGCCGTTGAGGATGCGTTCCGTTACGACCGCCTGGTGCTCGCCTCCATTACCTACCAGGGCGAGATCTTCCCGTGCATGAGCACCTTTATCCACACGCTTGCCGAGCACGCTTATCAGAATCGCACGGTGGCGCTCGTCGAGGCTGGCTCCTGGGCGCCCGCTGCTGCCAAGGTTATGACCAAGGAGCTCGAGGGCATGAAGGATATCACCCTGGCGCAGAACAAGGTGACCGTCCTGGGTTCGCTCAACGACGCCTCGCGTGCTCAGATCGAGACGCTCGCCGACGAGCTCGCCAAGTAGCAATACGTTCACTTTTAACGCGCAAACCACCACAAAGGGGACAGGCACCTTTGTGGTGGTTTTTGTTTAAGCGTCGGCGATGACGAGATTCGGGCGGGCGTCGTCGGCGGTCTCGGCGATTGAGGTGGCGACGGCGCCGTCGGGATCACGGTCCATCACGATGGTGTCGACATCGGTCAGCTCGGCAAAGCGGTACATGCCGCGTCCGTTGACCTTGCTGGCGTCCATCAGGGCGACGCTTTGGCGGGCGGCGGCAATCATCGCCGTTTTGGTCTCGGCCATCTGCGGAAAGTCGGTGGTAAAGCCGCAGCCCGGGACAAAGGCGCCAGGGCACATGACAGCAAGGTCGGCGTGGACCATTTGGAGCGCCTGCATAGTGAGCGGTCCGTACAAATAACGATGGCCTTTGCGCAGCGCGCCTCCCAACATGACGACATCGACCGAGGGCATGCTCTCGTCGATGTAATCGGCGATGGTAATGTCTGCCGTGATGACGGTGATGCCGTCGCGTTGGTCGAGCAGGCGGACAAATTCGAGCGCCGTGGTGCCCGAGTCGACGAGCAGGGTGTCGCCGTCGCTGACGAGTGCGATGGCGCTTTGGGCGATGGCCTGCTTGGCGGCAACGTTGACGTTAATGCGTCGGTCCTGCGTGGAGACGGTCAGTCGTTTGTGGAGTGAGACAGCACCGCCGTGCGTGCGGCGCAGTTTGCCAGCCTCGGCGAGGGCGTCTAGGTCGGCGCGGGCGGTGACGGAGGACACGCCAAAGGTCTGGGCGATTTCTGCTACCTGCACCGAGGCATTATGATCGAGCATTTCCATAATGGCGGTACGGCGTTCGTCGGCAAAAGCGCGGTTGGTGGCTTGGGCCATGCTTGCTCCATTCTCGGCTAAATTTGCAGGAATTGTGTTGACTCTATTTTCGTTCATTTTCTTTTTGAGTAAGAAAACACCTTTCGATTACTTATCTTTTCTATAAAAGAAAGACGCTGAACGCCCAAAATTCAATATCGAACATGTCCACTCGGCTCAAATTCCTTCCGTTTACTTTTCAAAAACGACTGTATTGACCTGCATCGGCTCAATATCTCGCACGTGCAAAGCTGCTGAATTTCATACAATGAGCGCAGCAAAACGCAAGGTAAAACGCCTTGTGAACAACTACGCCCGATGTCCAGATGCGGGCGAGGGAGAGGAGCAAACGCTCATGGCACTTGTTACCACCGAAAAGATGCTCAAGGACGCTCAGGCCGGCCACTACGCTGTTGGTGCTTTCAACGTCGAGAACCTCGAGTTTGTTATGGCCGTTCTGGCCGCTGCCGAGGAGACCAAGTCCCCCGTCATCATGCAGACCACCCCGGGCACCATCAAGACCGCTGGTCTGGACTACTTCTACGGCATGGTCAAGGCTGCCGCCGAGCGCGCTTCCGTGCCCGTCGCTCTGCACCTCGATCACGGCGATGGCTATGACCGCTGCATGCAGGCTTTCCGCACGGGCTACACCTCTGTCATGATCGACGGTTCGCACGAGTCCTTCGAGGACAACATCGCCCTGACCAAGTCCGTCGCCGACGCTGGCCGCGCCATGGGCGTGCCCGTCGAGGCCGAGCTCGGTAAGGTTGGTGGCAAGGAGGACGACGGTCCCGCGGTTGAGGGCGAGAGCCCCTACACCGATCCGGCCGAGGCCAAGGAGTTCGTCGAGCGCACCGGCTGCACCTCTCTCGCTATTGGCGTTGGCACCAGCCACGGTGTGTACACGAGCGATCCGCACATCGAGCAGTCCGTGGTCAAGGCCATCCGCGACGCCGTCGACGTGCCGCTGGTTCTGCACGGCACCTCCGGTGTGCCCGATGAGCAGGTTGCCGAGGCTGTGAAGAACGGCATCTGCAAGGTCAACTACGCCACCGAGCTGCGTCAGGCCTACACCAAGGGCTTCATGGCCTACATGGCCGAGAACCCTGCCTGCTTCGATCCCAAGAAGCCGGCCAAGGAGGGTATGCGTGAGATCACCGAGCTGGTTAAGATCCGCATGACCAACCTCAACTCTGTGGGCAAAGCAGAGTAACAGCAAGGGTACTCTGATCCCACCGGACGGTCTGGGCGGGTCCCGTACTTAGTTTCCAAAACGTCCTCGCGCATGAAGGCCCCCGTTGTCTCGCTTCTTCGAAGCGTTGACAACGGGGGCCTTCGCGCTGCGGAATGATTTTGGAAACTAAGTACGGGACCCGCCCAAACCGCCCTGCTCAATCGCCCTTGTGGCGTTGGGGCTGATAGGGTGGGCGCGGGGGTTACTTGGTTGTTAGGGTTAGTAGGTCGTTGGGGGTTTTGAGGTTGTAGGTGGCGTTTGGGATGTCTTGGTGTGATCCCCATGCTGCTCGGGCAAAATTGACCCCTGCTGAAGTTGCACATTGTTCGTCGTAGACGGTGTCGCCAACGTAGATGACGCTGTTGGGGTTTGCGCCCGTGCGTCGGAGATATTCGAGCATGGGTGCGGGTGCGGGTTTGTGCTCGGTTGTGTCTTCGACAAGGATGATGTGCTCAAAATACTTGTCGAAGCCAAGGGGTGCTATTTCTTCTGCGTATTCGTTGCGCGCACGTGAGGAGACAATGCCAAGATTGCAACCGCTATCGGCGAGTTTTGCGATGACTTCAAGCAAACCTGGAAACACGCTGATGGTGCTTTTAAAGCTGGCGGCAACTTGGCACCAGCGATCCAACGTTGCTTGCGAGTAGATTCCAAGTTTCTCAAGAGCATCCTTGCCGGGTATGCCGAGGGCAAATTCAAGCTCGTTTCGGGGGAGCGTTTTGCCGGTCTCTTCTTGGACAATCTGGGCAAGCGATGACAGAACGCTTTCTTCTGTATCTGCCAATGTTCCATCAACGTCAAACACGATATGGTCAAAGTGCTTCATATGGTTGCTCCTATCTGTTGCTTGCTGCAAGTTTGATGCAGTGACAAAAGAAGGACTAGCGGGATTTCTGCCTGGTACTATCGAGATTCTGCCTCGCTGCTCGATAGCTCGAAGGAGTGCATCCCATTTGTTCTTTAAATACCTGGCCTAGATGGCTTGCTGTCGCAAATCCGCATTGCCGAGCGATTGCCTGCACCGTTCGCGTGGTGTGCGCCAAAAGTTCGCAAGCACGGTTGATGCGGTATACGCGTAGATATGCCGCTGGGGTCGTTCCTGCGCAAGCTTCGATAATGCGGTAACACTCTCTTTCGCTAACGCCGGCTGCAGATGCCATCTGGGGCACATCTATAGTGTCTGCATAGTTTGAGCGGATAAAGTCCAGGATTGCCTTGAACTGTACGTCGCGGCTGGTCATCCAAGAGGCGTCGTCGGAGGAAAAGAGCGGTTCGGCCTTGGCATAGATCTGAACCCAGAGTTCTGACAGGCTATTTCGAAGCGCCATCTCGTTCTGCGGCTGTTGAAGGTCGTGGCTAAAGGAGCTCTTCAGTAAATCGATAAAGGGCATATCGTCGGGGTTGGTGGGCGACCATTTGAGCACATCGACGCCTCGACATTGAAGCAATGGGTTGATGTAGCGCTTTTGGAGACGTCCCGCGGGATCGCCGAGCATCGACGGCTGAAAGATATGTAGCATTTGAATGGCTGGCGCCGAATTGGGTGATTGCAGCGTGCTGTGCAAAACGCCGCCGTTGATAAAGCCGGCGGACCCTTCCTCAAAGCGTACGTGCTCATGAGCCGCGCGCGTTCGATAGTCAATCGCACCCTGCTCCATGTAGAAAAGCTCAACTTCGGAATGCCAGTGCCAGGGGACGGAATTGCCCGGATAGCGAGCGAATTCTGCGCGTTCGGCAATATAGGGCCAGTCTTCGGCGGTCTCGGGAAACGCTTCCTCGCGTCCTCCGCGGTGCAATTCTATGTGATCCATGTTTCGCATGGCATCAGTATAAAGCGCGATGGGCTTAGATTGCTCTTGCCTGTTCGGGGAACGCCTTGTCTAGGGATGCTTGGAGCTTATCGAAGGATGCTCGCAAGTTGTGGCTCTGGTCGGTTGAGCGTTTGGCTTTTGTGGTGGGGGAGTCGAGGAGACCGTTTCTCTGTGTCGGGGGGAAGGAGAAAAGGTCTGCATGTTTTAGGGATGGCTGCTGTGCTGCGTCATTGGAAGTATGCATGCTTATGCGGCCTCCTCGATGTCCACCAAAAGATTGCGCTCGGGGTATGCTGCTAGGTCCCGTGCGTTGGCAGTATTATGCCGCGGCCGTCGCAAAGAAGCGCTAAAGAAAGGCTTAACCTGGTTTGGTGTTACGATGAAACTGCAGGTCAGAGGTATCGAGTAACACTCTTGAAAGGTTTTGAGCTTAAGGGCTTTCTAAGGTTTGTGACGTGGGTGTGGCGCGGACGTGCGGAGCGTGTGAATGCTCGCTGTTAGCGCTGCGGCTCTGCGGCGCGCACCTGCTCGATGACCTTTTCCATCGTGGCGTCGATGCGGTCTTTTTTGAGCTCGCATTCCCAGATGGTTATGGGTGTCCAGCCCATTTGAGTGAGTGCTGCCACGGCAGCGCGGTCGCGCTCGACGTTGCGACGGAACTTTGCCTCCCAAAACTCAACGTTGCGCTTGGGCTGGCTAGGGTTGCACTTGGGGCAGCGGTGCCAAAAGCAGCCGTTGACGAAGATGGCGATCTTGCGCCCGGGAAAGGCGATGTCGGGCTTGCCGGGAACCTTCCATTCCAAGCGATAGCCCGTAAGGCCCGCGGCGCGCAGTCGCTGGCGAACGAGCAGCTCGGGTTTGGTGTTGGCGCGCTTGTTGCCCTTCATGGACTTTTTGATGGCGGCGCGACGGCGTACGAGCTCTCGCTCGTCGGCGGAAAGGTCCGAGGTGTCGATGCCGTCCAGCAGGCCGGGCTTGGGACGCTTTTTGCTGCGGCGCTTAGGTTTACGTTTGGGCTTGGTAGCAGATTCGTCTGCCGCGGTGGCCTCGGTGCCGTTAGCCTCAAGCCGCTCTTCCTTTAATTCAATCAGAGCATCGATAAGCCCCTTGTCGGCGGGCATCCATTCCACCGTGGCAAGCGAGGTACGCGGAATCCAGCGGATATCGAGCTGGCGGTCGTGCTTCTGAGGCTCATCGGATCCATCGGCGAGCGAGCAGTAGTAGCACTCCATGGAGAGATGGAAATCGGGGTAGTCGTACTCAACGGTGTAGAAGTCACGCAGGTTGGTGACCTTCACCTGCAGCTCTTCCATGAGCTCGCGGCGCACGGCGTCTTCGGGCGTCTCGCCGCGCATGAGCTTGCCACCGGGGAACTCCCAAAGTCCCTGCATGTCGCCATAGCCGCGCTGCACGGCCAGTAGCTCGTCAGATCCTTCCTTGCGAATGATCCCAGCGGCAACATGAACAGTCTTCAACAGGAGTCCTCTCTTAGCATCAACACGTGACAGGGCGGCTACCCGTACCTTACACAACGGTAAGGCAAGCGTAAGCCATATCGATGGTAGCCGACTCGTCTTCTTGCGACTATAGATGCCGTAGACTAATTGCAAGAAAGGACTCGGTATGCAAACCACGCACATGGCGACCCCGGTACTGGAGGTCGCGCATCTCGAAAAGGTATATGGAGCGCTGGGCAACGTGACCCGTGCGCTCAACGACGTCAGCTTTACCGTCAACCGCGGTGAATTTGTTGGCATCATGGGCGCTTCGGGCTCGGGCAAGTCGACGTTGCTCAATTGCGTCTCGACCATTGATAGCGCCACGAGCGGCACGATCCGCATCAACGGCCAGGACGTGACGCGCATGAAGCAGGCTAAGCTTTCGCAGTTCCGCCGCGAGGAGCTCGGCTTTATCTTCCAGGACTCCAACCTGCTCGATACGCTCACGGCACGCGAGAACATCGCCCTGCCGCTCACCATCGCCCGCACAAACTCGGCAGAGATCTCGACCCGCGTGCAGGATGTGGCAGCGCGCCTCTCCATCAGTCAGGTGCTCGACAAGTATCCCTACCAGATGTCCGGCGGTCAGCAGCAGCGCGTTGCAGCGGCTCGCGCGCTCGTCACCGACCCCACCATGATCATGGCCGACGAGCCCACC
>CABUMZ010000003.1 GCA_902492825.1 uncultured Collinsella sp. | reverse complement strand
CGGCGTGGCGGGCCTGTATGCGGCTCTCAATCTGCCGACGAGCACGCGCGTGATCATGCTCTCCAAGGGTGCGGTCGACGAGTGCGATTCGATGCTCGCGCAGGGCGGCATCTGCGTGCTGCCCGAGGGCTCGGACTACGATGCCTTCTTTGAGGACACCATGCACGCCGGTCACTACGAGAACCGCCGCGAGAGCGTAGACATTATGATCCGCTCGAGCCGCTCGGTCATCAACGACCTGCTGGCGATGGGCGTGGACTTTGAGCGCAAGGCCGATGGCGGCCTCGACTTTACCCGCGAGGGCGCGCACAGCCGCCCGCGCATCGCCTTCCATGCCGACATTACGGGCAAGGAGATCACGACCAAGCTGCTCCAGGCCGTCCGCAAGCTGGACAACGTGCAGATTCTTGAGCACGTGGCCATGACTGACATCCTCACGGCCGAGCGCGATGGGGCCACGGTGTGCACTGGTGTCGTCGCTGTTGCCGTGGACGAGGGCGATTCGGTCCGTCCCGCCGACGAGCTCGCAAATGCCGCCGAGGGCGTGCATACCGGCGGGCCGTTTGAGATTCATGCTCGCCATACGCTGTGGGCGACGGGTGGTATCGGTGGCGTGTACGATCACTCCACCAACTACCCGCAGCTCACCGGCGACGCCTGCTACATCGCGCAGGAGCACGGCATTACGATGGAGCATCTGGACTATGTGCAGATTCACCCCACGGGACTGTTCTCGCCGCAGCCGGGCCGCACCTTCCTGATCAGCGAGAGCTGCCGCGGCGAGGGCGCGATTCTGCTCAACGCCGCCGGCGAGCGCTTTACCGACGAGTTGCAGCCGCGCGACGTGGTCGCCGCTGCTATTCGCGAGCAGATGAAGCAGGACGGCACCGAGCACGAGTGGCTGAGCTTTGCCCCCGTCGAGCGCGACGTGGTGACCGGGCACTTCGCCAACATCCGCGCGCGCTGCCTTGAGGACGGTCGCGACATCCTGGATGAGCCCATCCCCGTCACGCCCACGCAGCACTACTTTATGGGCGGCGTGTGGGTCGACAAGGACGGCCGCACCTCGATGCCCGAGCTCTACGCCGCTGGCGAGACGGCCTGCAATGGCGTTCACGGCAAGAATCGCCTGGCTTCCAACAGCCTGCTCGAGTCCCTAGTCTGGGGTCGCCGCGCTGCTTGGCGTATGCGCACCGGCGAGTCGCTGGCCGTGGAACAGGCAGGCGAGCCCGCGCTCGATGGACGCCATCGCGCCTTGAGTTCCGATACCCTTGCAATCGATGATCTGGCCCGTGCCGCCGGCACGCAGGCCGTGGAGGAGTAGACCATGAATCCCATTACCATGAAACTCGTCGTCGATGATCTGATTCTGCAGGCCCTGCGCGAGGACATTACGTTTGAGGACGTGAGCACGGCGAGCGTGTGCCCCACGGCGCGTCCCGCCACGGTGGAGCTCATCGCCAAGGCCGACGGCATCATCGCGGGCCTGGACGTGTTCGCTCGCACCTTTGAGCTGCTGGATTCGCAGAGCTCGGTGCTGTTTGATGTTGCCGACGGTGACGAGGTGCACGCCGGCGACCACGTGGGCCAGGTGCGCGGCGACGCGCGCGTGCTGCTTTCGGGCGAGCGCGTGGCGCTCAACTATCTACAGCGTATGAGCGGTATCGCTACCTACACGCACAACATGGCAGCGGCGCTCGAGGGTACCAAGACCGTGCTTGTTGACACACGCAAGACCACGCCGGGCATGCGCGTCTTCGAGAAGGCCGCGGTCGAGATCGGTGGCGGCAGCAACCACCGCTACAACCTGTCGACAGCCGTCATGCTTAAGGACAACCATATCGACGCCGCCGGTGGTGTGACGCGTGCGATCGAGATGGCGCGCGCCCACGCATCGTTTACCACGACGGTCGAGATTGAGTGCGAGAACTTGGACATGGTACGCGAGGCCGTGGAGGCCGGTGCCGATATCATCATGTTCGACAACATGACCCACGACGACATGGCTGCCGCGATTGAGCTTATCGCCGGCCGCGCCAAGACCGAGTGCTCGGGCAACGTGGACGCCAGCAATATCCGCGCGCTCGCCGACCTGGGCGTTGACTTTATTAGCTCGGGGGCGCTGACGCACTCTGCGCCGATTCTCGACCTCTCGCTCAAGCACCTGCGTCTGCTGGACGGTAAATAATGGACGCCCGCGAGCGTCGCCGTTCCATCATGGCCGTGCTCGAGGAAGCCAAGGAGCCCGTTTCGGGCAGCGCACTTGCCCGTGAGGTTGGCGTGAGCCGCCAGATTGTCGTGCAAGACATCGCCCTGCTGCGTGCCGATGGGCACGATATCGTGGCGACCAACCGTGGTTATGTGCTGCAGGAGGCCCCCAGCAGCCCCGCCGTGCCCACGCGCCTGGTCAAGGTTCGCCACGGCGTGGAGCAGGCGGGCGATGAGCTCACGAGTATCGTCGACGCCGGAGGCGCCGTGCTCAACGTGATCGTCAATCACCGCGTGTACGGTAAGATCACGGCCGACCTGGACATCCGCAATCGTCGCGATGTTGAGCGCTACCTGCACGATATCGAGAGTGGCAAGAGCTTTCCGCTGCTAACGGTGACGAGCGGCTATCACTTCCATCGCATTGCGGCGGAGGACGAACAGACCCTCGACGAGATCGAGGCCATGCTCAAGGAGAAAGGCTACCTTGCCGATTTAATGCCCTACGAGGATGATCTCTCGTAGCCGACGCTGCATCTATAAGTTGCGGTGAAATAGTTCCTAAAATCGGCATCTAAGCCATAAAACAGGAACTATTCCACCGCAACTGCCAAGGGTCCCGCTCCAAATTAGCTGCCCACACATGCAAAAGGAGGCCTCCGCGGCGATGCGGAGGCCTCCTTTTTGTGCACGGTGTACTTTTGAGTGTGCAGGTGGGGGAGTTGTTACTCCTCGACGATCTCGGTGATCGCGCCAGCGGGGCAAGCGTCCTGGCAGGCGCCACAAGCGACGCAGGAGTCCTCGTCAGCGACGGTAGCGACGTCCTGGAGCTCCAGAACGCCAGCGGGGCAGGAGTCGACGCAAACGCCACAAGCGATGCACTCGTCGGCATCAATTACGGGATGAGCCATGGTAGTTTCCTCTCTGTTGACCGACGCTACAGGCGATGCGCGCCGGTTTGATTCGGGCAAAAACATACCACGGGAGCGACCGTTTGCAATACCCTCTGGCCGGCATCTTCATACCGTTCGCCGAGTATGCCAAGGTTTACTAAAAAACGCGCAGGTGGGGCTGTTGAGCTGCGCAAATGTTAGCTAAAGGTGACTTGAAATATTGAGCTATTGAGCGCGCCTGCGGAAACTGCGACCCGGAATCTACGCTCAAATCGGGATGAGCTTTCCGCAAGACGGCCCCCAGGCACCCCCGGACGCAAACCTCAGTCAACTCTACATAGATCTCAATAGATCTGCCGAGAACTCAAACAGTGCGTCTACCTGCGTATTTGCGAACCTAAACTCTCAGCAATAAGAAATCTTATATGAATTGACTTAGATTTTGTATATTCCGGCCCATAAGGGGATACACTACATCCTGAAAGACAAGCCGAAACACCGCTCGGCAGACCGCCGAGTCGGTGCAAACGCACAAGAGAGAGGGAATTTCTAATGGGTAAGATTCTTGGTATCGACCTTGGTACTACTAACTCCGCAATGGCCGTTCTCGAGGGTGGTTCTCCGACCATTATCGTGAACGCCGAGGGCGATCGCACCACCCCGTCCGTCGTGGGCTTCCGTGCCGACGGCGACCGCGTCGTGGGTAAGGCCGCTAAGAACCAGGCTGTCACCAACCCCAAGAACACCGTGTTCTCCATCAAGCGCTTCATGGGCCGCAAGTACTCCGAGTGCACCTCTGAGATCAAGACCGTGCCGTACGAGGTCAAGGAGGGCCAGGGTGGCCGTGCCGTCGTCGACATCGAGGGCAAGGATTACACCGCCGAGCAGGTGAGCGCCATGACGCTCGCAAAGATGAAGGCCGACGCCGAGAAGTATCTGGGCGAGACCGTCACCGACGCCGTCATCACCGTCCCGGCCTACTTCAACGACGCCCAGCGTCAGGCCACCAAGGACGCCGGTAAGATCGCCGGCCTTAACGTCAAGCGTATCGTCAACGAGCCGACCGCTGCTGCTCTTGCCTATGGCCTGGACAAGCAGGGCACCGACCAGCGCATCCTGGTCTTCGACCTGGGCGGCGGCACCTTCGACGTCTCCATCCTCGACCTTGCCGACGGCGTGTTTGAGGTTCTGTCCACCTCGGGCGACAACCACCTGGGCGGCGACGACTGGGATCAGCGCGTCATCGACTGGATGGCCGATAAGTTCCAGCAGGAGAACGGTGTCGACCTGCGTCAGGACCCCATGGCTCTGCAGCGTCTGAAGGAGGCCGCCGAGAACGCCAAGAAGGAGCTCTCCGCCGCCCAGCAGACCACCATCAACCTGCCGTTCATTACCATGAACCAGTCCGGCCCGCTGCACCTCAACTACACGCTGACCCGCGCCGAGTTCGAGAAGATCACCCGTGACCTGCTCGAGCGCTGCAAGCAGCCTGTCACCAACGCCCTGCGCGACGCCAAGCTTAAGCTCTCCGATCTGACCGAGGTCATCCTCGTCGGCGGCTCCACCCGTATGCCCGCCGTCCAGGAGCTCGTCAAGACCATGACCGGCAAGCAGCCCAACATGTCCGTGAACCCCGACGAGGTCGTTGCCGACGGCGCTGCCGTCCAGGGCGGCGTGCTCACCGGCGACGTCGAGGGCATCCTGCTGCTCGACGTTACCCCGCTGTCGCTGGGCGTCGAGACCATGGGCGGCATCATGACCAAGATGATCGACCGCAACACCACGATCCCGACCTCCAAGACCGAGGTTTACTCCACCGCAGCCGACAACCAGACCAGCGTCGAGATCAACGTGCTCCAGGGCGAGCGCGAGCTTGCCCGCGACAACAAGTCTCTCGGTAAGTTCCAGCTGACCGGCATTCCGGCTGCTCGCCGCGGCGTGCCGCAGATCGAGGTCACCTTCGACATCGACGCCAACGGCATCGTCAAGGTCTCCGCTAAGGACAAGGGCACCGGCAAGGAGCAGCAGATCACCATTTCCGGCTCCACCGCTCTGTCTGACGACGAAGTCGATCGCATGGTCAAGGACGCCGAGGCTCATGCCGAGGAGGACAAGAAGCAGAAGGAAGAGGTCGAGGTCCGCAACCAGACCGACAGCCTGTGCTACTCCACCGAGCAGACCCTCAACGAGCTCGGTGACAAGGTTTCCGCCGACGTGAAGTCCAAGGCCGAGGCCGCTATCGCCGATGCCAAGAAGGCGCTCGAGGGCTCTGACGTCGAGGCCATCAAGGCCGCCGGCGAGTCTCTGCAGTCCGTGGCTTACGAGCTGGCTCAGGTTGTCTACGCCGACGCTCAGCAGCAGACCGACGGTGCCGCCGGCGCCCAGCCTGCCGACGATGACGTCGTCGACGCCGACTACGAGGTTGTGGACGACGAGGACAAGTAATCATGTCCGCCCGTAAAGCTCGCACGGAGGCGGCTGCCGCTGGCGCCGCCCCCGTTGACTCTGAGGAGAAGGACGTGAAGATTCCCGTAGAGGCCGTCGACGATACCGAGGCCAACGAGGCCCCGGCCGCCGAGGCTGCCGAGAACCAGGTAGAGGATTCCAACAAGGAGGCGACGATGACCGAGGACGAGATGGTGGAAGCCGCTATCCGCGCCGGTGAGGAAGCCGCCGATAACGACTTTAAGCTCAAGTTCGAGCAGGCCCAAAAGGAGCTCGCCGACGTGCGCAGCGAGCTCGATGCTGCGGCAGAGGCCCAGAAGGCCGCGGAGGACAAGGCAAAGGACGCCACCGAGCGTACCGCCCGTCTGCAGGCCGACTGGGAGAACTTCCGTCGCCGCACCGCCAATGAGCGTATCGCCGAGCGCGAGCGCGCGACCGAGAAGCTCGTCACTGCGCTGCTGCCGGTGGTCGACGATATCGAGCGTGCGATCGACCATGCCCGCAGCCAGGAGCTTGCCGACGACTTTAAGCAGTTTGTCGACGGCGTCGACGCGGTGCATGCCAAGCTGCTTGATGTGTTTGCGCACGAGGGCGTTGAGCCCATCGACCCCAAGGGCGAGGCGTTCGATCCGCTCGAGCACCAGGCCGTGGGTCGTGTCGAGGACGCGTCGCAGTACGATGAGACCGTCAACGACGTGTACCAGAAGGGCTACCGCATGGCGGACCGCATTCTGCGTTCCGCGATGGTGACGGTGACCTACGGTGGCGAGAAGCGCCCCGCACCGGAGCCCGAAGCGGCGCCCGAGGATGCTGCGGCCGATACGGCCGAGAGCACCGAGGAGTAATTGAGAAGGGCCCCGGGGCAACACCCGGGGCCCTTTCTGGCCTAGTGCCATATGAAAGCATGGGCCGTCGTCTGCATGGACGGCGGATGAAACAGGAGAGGAGCTACGATGGCTGCAGGCAAAACCTTCTATGACATCCTGGGCGTATCCAAGAGCGCCTCCGACAAAGAGATCAAGAGTGCGTTTCGCAAGCTCGCGCAAAAATATCACCCCGATGCCGGCGGCGACGAGGCCAAGTTCAAGGAGATTAGCGAGGCCTACGAGACGCTTTCGGACGAGAAGAAGCGCAAAGAGTACGACCAGATGCTCATGTTTGGCGGCATGCCGGGCGCAGGCGGCGCGTATGGCGGCGGCTACGGCGCCGGCGCCGGTGCGAGCGGCTGGGGCGACATCTTCGACAGCATCTTTAGCGGCAACGGCGCCTGGGGCAGCGATTGGGGCTCGGGCTTTGCCGGGGCTGCGGGCGCTGCCGGTGCCGGTGCAGGTCGCAGCCGCGCTCGCAAGGGCGGCGACCTGTCGCTGACCGTTGATGTGACGGCCGAGGACGCGTTTCGCGGCGTGACGCACAAGGTCACCTATCGCATTCCCTCGACGGGCGAGCAGCAGACCATTACGGTCTCGGTGCCCGCGGGCGCGGTTGACGGCGGCAAGCTACGCTACAAGCGTCGCGGCGAGTATGGCGTTGCGGGTGGCGAGCGCGGCGACCTGGTCGTGACCACGCATGTGGAGGAGCACCCGCTGTTTAAGCGCAAGGGCGCCGATGTGACCATGGAGGTACCGGTCTCGGTCTACGAGGCGGCGCTCGGCTGCACGGTGGACGTGCCCACGCCCGGCGGTGCGACGGTCCGTTTGAAAGTGCCCGCGGGTACCCAGACGGGCAAGAAGTTCCGCTTTAAGGAGATGGGGGCGCCCGACGTTAAGCACCGTGGCCGTACGGGTGCGCTGCTCGTCGAGATCAAGGTGCAGGTTCCCACGAACCTGTCGGACGACGAGCACGATGCCATGACCAAGCTGCGCGAGGCCGACACGCGCGACTATCGCGAGAAGGTCAACCGTTACAAGGCGACGTACTAGGGCGGTCGCGGCGCACGCCCACGTCCGCGGGCTTATGATGGACGATAACGAGACGGAAAGGGGTCAGGTAGCATGGCCGAGGACAATAGGAACAAACCGCTGTACATGATCAGCGTGGCGGCCGAGCTGACCGGCATGCATCCGCAGACTCTGCGCGTCTACGAGTCCAAAGGCCTGGTGAATCCCCAGCGCTCGGGCGGCAACACGCGCCTGTACTCGCGTGCCGATATCGAGCGCTTGGAGCTCATCAACCAACTGACCGACGAGGGCATCAATCTTGCCGGCGTGGTGCGCATCCTCGATATGAAGGAGCGTGCCGAGGAGCGCGAGCACGAGAACGAAAAGCTCCGCGCCCGCGTGCGCCAGCTCGAGGACGAGCTGCACGAGTACAAGATGCAGAAGAAGATCACCGCCCTGGCCCCGCGCGACGGCTCAGTCAACCCCGAGCAAGTCATGCGCAAGCTTTTGGGCGCCGGCGGGGATTTGTAGTTACGCGGTTTTACCAAACCGCGTAACGGGCCGACGCTGCGCGCCGCCCAGAGCGACAATTTGTCATTCAAAAGGCAAGGCATGACCAGAAGGTCTATGCCTTGCCTTTTTCATGCCAACTTGTTCGCTCTGGACGCCGCTCGCTGTCCGTCCTCTGCCTGCGGCGTTGCCTTGCTCCGGATACGGTAGGGTAGTCATTGGGGACGTTCTTAAATGACTAGTCGAAAGGGACACTCTTGCACCAAATCTGCCGGCCCTCGCCGGGTTCGTACCTTACTTTACCGAGATAAAGTGAACGTGCAGATTCGTAACCCACTCGCAACCGTTCTATGGCACGATATTGAACGAATGTATGCTATGCGCCCAAATCTTTTGGGCAGAGTGGGAGACAGTATGGTCAAGCTGTACGAGGACGGCATCTACCTGCGTAACGGCAGCGAGGTTGTGCCTGAGGCCGAGGCTGCCGAGCGCGGTATTACGCAGACGCCCGAGGATGCCAAGCGCGGCACCATCGCGTATTCGATCCTTCAGGCACACAATACGTCCGGCGACCCCGAGACGCTCAAGATTCGCTTCGATGCCATGGCGAGCCACGACATCACCTTCGTCGGCATCATCCAGACGGCGCGCGCCTCGGGCATGGAGCAGTTCCCGCTGCCCTACGTGCTCACCAACTGCCACAACTCGCTGTGCGCCGTGGGCGGCACCATCAACGAGGACGACCACGTCTTTGGCCTCTCGGCTGCCAAAAAGTACGGCGGCATCTTCGTTCCGCCCCATATCGCGGTCATCCATTCCTTTATGCGTGAGAACTTCGCCGGCTGCGGCAAGATGATCTTGGGTTCCGACTCGCACACCCGCTACGGCGCCCTGGGCACCATGGCCGTGGGCGAGGGTGGTGGCGAGCTGGCAAAGCAGCTGCTGCGCGACACCTACGATGTCGCCTATCCCGGCGTCGTGGCCATCTACCTCACGGGCGCCCCGCGCCCCGGCGTTGGCCCGCACGATGTGGCGCTCGCCATCATCCGTGCCGTCTTTGCCAAGGGTTACGTCAAGAACAAAGTCATGGAGTTCGTGGGCCCCGGCATCGCGAGCATGACGACCGACTACCGCAACGGCGTTGACGTCATGACCACCGAGACCACCTGCCTGTCGAGCATCTGGGCTACCGACGAGGATACGCACGCGTTATTGACCATGCACGGCCGCGGCGACGACTACCGCGAACTCAAGCCCGCCGATGTCGCCTACTACGACGGCTGCGTCGAGGTCGACCTGTCGAGCATCAAGCCCATGATCGCGCTGCCGTTCCATCCTTCCAACGGCTTTGAGATCGACGAGCTCAACGAGAACCTCGAGGACATCCTGCACGAGGTGGAACTCGAGGCCGCCAAGATCGGCGAGGGCAAGACGCACTTTAGCCTGCTCGACAAGATCGTCGACGGCAAACTGCGCGTGCAGCAGGGCGTTATCGCCGGCTGCTCGGGCGGCAACTACGACTCCGTGGTCCAGGCTGCCCGCGTGCTCAAGGGCGCCAACACCGGCTGCGGCGAGTTCTCGCTGTCGGTCTATCCTACAAGCCAGCCCGTGGCGCTCGAACTTACGCGCCGTGGCTATATCTACGACCTCATGGAGGCCGGCGCGATCGTGCGCACGGCGTTCTGCGGTCCGTGCTTTGGCGCCGGCGACACGCCCGCCAACAACGGCCTGTCCATCCGCCACACCACGCGCAACTTCCCCAACCGCGAGGGTTCCAAGCCGGGCAACGGTCAGCTGAGCGCCGTGGCCCTGATGGACGCCCGCTCCATTGCGGCGACGGCTGCCAACGGCGGCGTCCTGACGCCGGCGACCGACCTGCCCGAGGAGACTTGGGACGAGGCCTGCGAGTACACCTTTGACGACGCGCCGTACAAAAAGCGCGTGTACTGGGGCTTTGGCAAGGCTGAGCCGGCCGACGAGCTGGTCGAGGGCCCCAACATCAAGCCGTGGCCCGCGATGGAGCCTCTCGGCGACGACATCCTGCTCAAGGTGTGCTCCAAGATCATGGACCCGGTCACTACGACCGATGAGCTCATTCCCTCGGGCGAGACGAGCTCCTTCCGCTCCAACCCGCTGGGCTTGGCCGAGTTTACGCTCAGCCGCCGCGACCCGGCCTACGTGGGCCGTTCCAAGGAGGTCGACGCGGTGGAGAAGCGCCGCGTGGCCGGTGAGTTCGCGGGTGACCTGGCAGCACTCGATGCCGAGCTTGCCAGCGTGTTTGAGGCGCTGGCCGGCGCGGGTGTCGCTGCCGATGCCAAAACGACCGAGTACGGCTCCATGCTCTATGCCAAGAAGCCCGGTGATGGTTCTGCCCGCGAGCAGGCCGCGAGCTGCCAGCGCGTAATTGGCGGCCTGGCCAACATCGTCCACGAGTACGCCACCAAGCGCTATCGATCCAACGTGATGAACTGGGGCATGGTGCCCTTCCAGATGGAGGCCGAGCCCAACTTTGAGGTGGGCGACTACGTCTTTGTGCCGGATGTCCGCGCCGCGCTCGACGGCGACCTAAAGGACATCACTGCCTACGTGGTGCGCGCCGATGGCACGGTCGAGCAGATTGAGCTCTACATTGCCGATATGACGGCAGAGGAGCGTGCCATCGTCAAGGCTGGCTGCTTGATCAACTACAACAAGTTCAAGGCCGCTGCCGAGTAACGCACTTAATTGTCCGCCCGGGGCTTACCCTTTCCCGCCCGCTCACGCGCTTCGCGAGGGTCGCGTTCGGGAAAGGGTAAGCCCCGGGCTACATTTCTGCGTTCTCGTTGGGTCTTGAGGGACGCTAAAAATAGACTTGCTTGAAGCCGCCTCTGTTATCGGGGCGGCTTCTTTTTTGCCCAAAACCACCACAAAGGGGACAGGCACCTTTGTGGCGGTGGGGAACGAGCTCGATGTTGTTGTGATCGTTGAGCGGTATGTTAATGAGCGGCTCTACAGAATTTCATCCGGGTTGGCGGGTTTGGTTGTTTTGGGGATGCCGAGTTTGGATGACGCGAAATCGTCAACATCGTCCTTGATTCCATCTTTGGTGTAGACGGTGACCGTATAGGTGCTGTGCCCGAATTCGCTCTTGTCGCGTGTCGCCCAGGCCTGCCAGTAGGCAGCCCCGTTTCGCCCTTTGATTTTTCCGACACGGCGGAGTTCTGTTCGCTTTAATTGCTGGTTGCTATAGATGGTTCGACCGGCCTCCTCGGTGAGCCCGCACTGTCCAAGCATCTTGTCGAGGACTTGGTTCATGTGGCGCTCATCGGTGTTTGGTGCGTAGTCGTAGGCGAGGGTGATGGAGTCGAGGGGCTGGTCGTCGATCAAATAATTCATCGTCTGAGGTTCAAGGCAGAAATAGGGGGAGCATCCGTCGACCTTGCCGAGCAACGGTAACTTGGACTGCCAACTTCCGGTGGGAATTGCATATTCGTAGAACACGCCACGGCAGACAAAGGAGAGCGAGGTGGCACGCGAGCCGGCGTCGATCATCCCGCAAAGATCGAAGGGCGAGGCGATACCAAAAGAAAAGGGCGTGATGACGATAAGGAAGAGCATCACGATGGGTATGGCGAGAATGGCGATGACGTTGCGACCGGTGGAATGAGACGGCTTCATATGCGCTCCTCGAGACAAAGATCTGTTGAGGATAGGCAGAAATGGATATGTTCAGAGAACAATTCAAGTTTAATCTCATGGCGCGAGATGGTCGACCGTTAGCGTCGAAAACCACCACAAAGGTGCCTGTCCCCTTTGTGGTGGTGAGGAGCGCGCGGCTTCTTTTGGTAATAGTGTTAGCTGGCGGTATCATTAGTGCAGGTGGCGAAGGTTTGCATTGTGGGGTGTTTTGCCGTGAGCCGTTCTGCCCGTATTGGATTGATTGTCTTGGCGCTTGCGATCGCTGTGGTTGGCGCGGGCGCTGTCGGTATGGCATTTCTACCTGCTGCGGTGACGGAGCCGTTGGTCAAGCCTGTGGCTCAATCTGTCGAACTTCTGACCGGCGACGACAAGCCCGAGACCATTACCGTTGATTTTGATGAGCAGCCGGCTGTGCTGGGTATTAGCAATTATCCGAGTATTCAGCTTGGGGCCATGCGCTATACCACGGATACAAGCCTGATCGATAGGGCGTCCGAGCTACTCAAGGGCAAAACATTTAAGCGTTGGTACGGATATGCGTCCTATCGGGCAAAAGCGAACGACATGGTTGGCGGATGTCACTCTTCCATCGAGCTGGACACTGCAAACGGCGCAAAGTTATGTGATGTCTCGTACGATCCGGGTTACGAGGGCAATGAGGGTCCGGGTATTTACATCATGGCCGGCGATGCAGCCTATGTCATGGAGGGCGACCAGGCCGAGCTCAACGATTTTATGGGTCAGTGTATCCAAGATGCCTATGAACAGACCTGCTTGCCCGACCCGCAGACTGCACGCGATAGTGGGTCTGCCCGTATATGGCTCTTCGAGGATGAGATGCCCTGGAGCGGCGAATCGGGAAGCACGGGTTCGGCGAAGGAGTAGAGACCGCGACCACCACAAAGGTGCCTGTCCTCTTTGTGGTGGTTTTCGGTCTGTCTCGATCTGTAACATCTTGGCCGCTAAAAGTGGGCTTGGTGTTACAGATTTAGATTTTCGATTCGGGCGTCTTCTGTTCGTCTCGATTTGTAACAGATGGAGCTCTATTTGCCGAGTAGATGTTACAGATTGAGACAAACGGGCGCCGTTGGCCATTTCATCTTGATTTGTAACATCTGGAGCCATAAACAGTCGCTAGATGTTACAGATTGAGATAGTAAGGGGACGAGGTCGCAGCGGGCGAGCGTGCCTGCTCCCTATCTCTCAATCACTCAGAAAATCTTATATATAGAGACTTAGATTTGTGTATAAGATTGCGCAAAGCTGGCAACAATACTTCTCGAACAACGTGAAGCCGCCCCGTAGGGCGGCCGCCCCAAGAGAGGTGATTCCATGAGAATCGATAAGCTAGCTATGACGTCGCGCGAGGCGCTGCAGACCGCCATGAGTACGGCTGCCGACGCGCAGGCCGGCGCGGTGGAGCCGATTCACCTGCTGTCTGCCCTGCTCGGTGCCGGCGAGCGCAATATCTCCGTGATCATCGAGCGCATCGGTGCCGACCCGGCTCAGCTCGCACGCTCCACGCAGGATGCCATCGACCATGCGCCTAAGGTTTCGGGCGAGGGCCAGCAGATGGGTCTTTCCAATGAGCTCGTCCGCGTCATCGAGAAGGCCGAGAAGAAGGCCACCAAGATGGGCGACAGCTTTGTGGTGACCGAGCATCTGCTGATGGCACTTGCCGAGGACAAGGGTGAGGCCGGCCGCGTTCTGCGCGACGCCGGCGTGACCAAGGAGCGCATCGAGCAGGTCTACGAGGAGCTGCGTGGCGATGACCGCGTGACGTCTGCCGAGGACAAGACCCAGTTTGAGGCGTTGGAGCAGTACGGTCGCAACATCTGCGATCTGGCCCGCGCCGGCAAGCTCGACCCGGTCATCGGCCGTACCGACGAGATCCGCCGTACCATTCAGGTCCTGTCCCGCCGCACCAAGAACAACCCCGTGCTCATCGGCGAGCCGGGCGTGGGCAAGACGGCCATCGTCGAGGGCATCGCCCAGCGTATCGTGGCCGGCGACGTGCCGAGTACGCTGCGCGACCGCGACCTTATCGAGCTCGACATGAGCGCGCTGGTCGCCGGCGCTAAGTACCGCGGCGAGTTCGAGGACCGCTTGAAGGCCGTACTCAAAGAAGTGCAAAAATCCGAGGGCAAGGTCATCCTGTTCATCGATGAGCTCCACACCATCGTGGGTGCGGGTGCTACCGAGGGCTCCATGGACGCCGGCAACATCCTCAAGCCGGCGCTCGCCCGTGGCGACCTGCATGCAATCGGCGCGACCACGCTCGACGAATACCGCAAGTACATCGAGAAGGACGCGGCGCTCGCCCGTCGTTTCCAGACCGTGATGGTCTCCGAGCCCACCGTCGAGGACACCATCTCGATCCTGCGTGGCCTCAAGGAGAAGTACGAGATCTTCCACGGCGTGCACATTACCGATAGCGCGCTCGTGGCCGCCGCCGACCTCTCCGATCGCTACATTGCCGACCGCTTCCTGCCCGACAAGGCCATCGACCTGGTCGATGAGGCGGCAAGCCGCCTGCGCATGGAGCTCGACAGCATGCCGGTCGAGATCGATGCCACCACGCGTCAGCTCACCCAGCTGCAGATCGAGGAGCAGGCGCTCATGAAGGAGACCGACGACGCCTCCAAGGAGCGTCTGGAGGCCCTGCGCCAAGAGATTGCCGAGGTCCAAGAAAAGCTCAACGTGCAAAAGGCCGGCTGGCTCAACCAGAAGAACGCCATCGACCACGTGCAGGAGCTCAAAGGCCAGCTCGACGAGGCCAAGAGCGAAGAGGAGCGCGCGACGCGCAACGGAGATTTGGGCCGTGCGTCCGAGCTGCGCTACTCCGTGATTCCTGGTCTGCAGCAGCAGATTCAGGATTCCGAGGCTGCGCTCGAGGCACAAAAGCAGCAGGACGGCGAGGGCCTCAACGAGCAGGTGACCTCCGACGAGATCGCCGAGATCGTGAGCGCCTGGACCGGCGTGCCCGTGTCCAAGATGATGCAGGGCGAGCTCGACAAGCTGAAAGGCCTGGAGGGCGAGCTGCACAAGCGCGTCATCGGCCAGGACGAGGCCGTGTCCGCTGTCGCCGCGGCCGTGCGCCGCAGCCGTGCGGGCCTCTCCGATCCGGACAAGCCCATCGGCAGCTTCTTCTTCCTGGGCCCCACCGGCGTGGGCAAGACCGAGCTCGCCAAGGCGCTGGCCGAGTGCCTGTTCGACGACGAGCGCGCACTTGTGCGTATCGACATGTCCGAGTACATGGAGAAGTTCAGCGTCCAACGTCTGATCGGTGCGCCTCCGGGATACGTTGGCTACGACGAGGGCGGCCAGCTCACCGAGGCCGTGCGCCGTCGTCCGTACTCCGTGATTTTGCTCGACGAGATGGAGAAGGCTCATCCGGATGTCTTTAACGTGCTGCTGCAGGTGCTCGACGACGGCCGTCTGACCGATGGCCAGGGTCGCCAGGTGTCCTTCAAGAACACGATCATCATCATGACGTCTAACGTGGGCTCCAAGGCCATCGCCGATCTGTCCGGTAAGGACGAGGAGGAGATGCGCCATCAGGTCGACGCCGCCATGGCTCAGACCTTCCGCCCCGAGTTCCTCAACCGTATCGACGATATCGTGGTGTTCCATCCGCTCGGCATGGCGCAGATCGAGAAGATCGTCGACATCCAGCTTGCCGACGTCCGCGCGCGTCTGGCCAAGGAGCGCATGACGCTTGCCATCACCCCGGCGGCCAAGCAGATGCTCGCTGTGGGTGGCCTGGACCCCGTGTTCGGTGCCCGTCCGCTCAAGCGCCTGGTCCAGCGCGAGGTCGTGGACGCCATCGCCGCCGCCATCATCGACGGTACGGTGCGCGAGGGCGATCAGGTGACGGTCGATGCCGACAAGGACGGCGGCTTTACCGTCGTGTGCGACAACACGCCGTCTGCTACCTACGAGGTCCCCGACGCCGAGTAGATTTATGGGACATGCCTTAAAATCTGCCAGCAGTCTCTAAACGCCAAGGGCGGCGGATCCAATTGGGTCCGCCGCCCTTTTTCGTGCGACAATCGATGGTGTTGAACGGATGCGATGCAAGGAGCTATTCAGATGAAAGACGAGAATAAGACGAATACGCCGGCGACCGATGCCGCACCCAAGCCTGCGCCTAAGCCGGCGCCCAAGCCGCGCGACCCCTACATCCGTGCCGAGAACGAGGACGACGACGGCTACGATCCCTACAGCGATCGCCGTCCCGAGCGCGAGCCGATGTTCGAAGCCGATCCGTGGCGCTGACTCCTGCAGGGTAGCTAATTTGGGACGGGGCTTTTTAGCTGTCCCGACTGGTAATGTGCCGGTTTAGTCGATTAACGGTCGGGGCAGCTAAAAAAGCCCCGTCCCAAATTAGCTACCCTCGCTGCGGATGACTAGTCCTGGGCCTTGATGCTTGGCAGGAGAATCTGGGCGAGGTAGTCGGTCTCGAGTTTGGTGGCGGCGTCGGCCTTGCCGTCCTTGCCGACCAGCACGTTTTTGATCTGGCTGTAGGTATAGCGGTTGCCGGTTGTGAGCTCGACCAACTCGATCGCCTGATCCATGGGGTAGGTGGATACGGGGTCCTGCGTGCGCCCGTTGATGGCCTGTGCTACCACATACGGATAGACGGGGCCGCTCGCGTAGACGGTGTAGCCGTTGCCCAGGCTGGCCGTTCCCAAAACCGTATCGCCCTCATCGGGCGTAAAGCTCTCGCCCTCGCGCACCGCGACGAGCGTCACAATCGGCGTATCGCTGTCGCCGGCAAGATAGATGCATAGCGTGCTGCCATTTTGCCAAGTCTCGACCTTGCCGTACCACTCGACGGGGATATCGAGCTGGTAGAGGGCGGTTGCCTTGTGACGGGCGTCGGCATCATGGGCCGCCTGTGCCTTTTGCGCGCTCACGGCATTGACGGCGGCGTCGCGTCGCGCGGTTGCCGCCTGCTGGAGCACCTTGGCGGTGGCGGCGGAGCTCGCGCCGCCTTCCTCGGCATACTTGGCGGCGGCATCGATTTGGTCGTCAGTCACCGTGTCGGCCGAAGGCACCTTAAGCTTAAAGGTGGCCTGGGCACTCAAATCCTGCCCATCGCTCTTAATGGTGACCTGCGCCTTGGTGGTCGGCACGGTATAGACGGTGCCGTCGGACGCGATGGGGGAGGCGGCAATGGAGAGCGTGTAGTCACCGGGTAGCAGTTTGATGCCACGGCCGTGCTCGTCAACATAGAGTGTTTCGCTCACGGAAGAACCGTCGGAATCCTGCCCGCTCACCTGCACGGGAATCTTGGAGCCGGCGGAACAGTCGAGCCCCGCGGCGTGTACGCCAATCTGCACCGACATCATCGTGTGGGCATTGGCGGCGGTGATGGCAGCCTGCTCTTGCCGGTATCCGTTCCAGGCTGCGTAGCCTGCGCCGCCGGCGACGAGCGCGACGGCCACAACGCCGGCAACCATCAGGTTGCGGCGCTTGGGCGACATCTTGCGATGACGAACCTCGGCCTCATGTGCCGAAGGAACGGACGGTAGGGGAATATCGCCCATGGCGATGGTCTCGTCCACGGCAGGCGCGGAGCCCAGGCCGGGAAGCTCGCGGGTCAGCGAATCTTCGGCCGGCAAGCTGTCGAGCAAGATGGTTTCCTCGCTCGTGTCGGATTCGGGCCGGTCGTCGGCCTCGCATTCGGATTTCTCGTGCCCCGCCTCGTCTTCGGTGGGCGCGGCGCCATCGTCTTTTGCATCCTGATCATCGGGCTGCGCCTCGATTTCCGGCTCATCCTGCACATCAACGCCCGAATCGTCAAACGCAATCTCATCGAGTGAAATCCGGTCTAGGCTCTCCAGGGCCTCAGCGCAAGCTTCTGCATCTTGGGCCGCATCCTCTTGGCCCGTCGTCTCATCTTTCATATATCCCCCAAGCTCAATATCGGGACAACAATGTACCCAAAAACGGGACCCCATAGAGCCGCCGCATGATTTGAAATCCGATTTTATATATGCGCATGTTTTTGAATAGATGAATAGAGACGCAACGACAAAAGCCCCCGAAAAGCGAGCGAAACGCTTTCCGGGGGCTCTGCGAGACATTGGATTGAAAAGCCTGGCAGGTGGGCCTATGCCCAAGTGCCAACAGCGACCAACATGTTACTCGGCGTGAGCGTAATCAACCTTGGCGCGGCGAGCGGTGGCCTTCTCCCAATCACTGGTGCCCTCAAAGACATCCTGCTTGTAGGGATTGCGGCCGAGCTTCTTGGCACGGTAGGCGACGTAGATGATCGCGGCGATGTTGGCGACCAGCGCGGCGATGGAGACCGCGGTGGCAGCGGCGGGGTCGAGCGTGGAGTGGGTCACAAAGATAGACTCCTCCTGGAAGTATGGGAACACCTGGGCAAACATGCACCAAATGGCCAGCGTAAAGGCGCGGTTCTGGATCCAGCCGCCCTTGTTCCAGATAAAGGCGGCGACGGTGGGCGCCAGCAGCAGCGCAAAGCCGCAGAACCAGGAGTGGGTGGGCAGGCAGTTGTAGGTGTAGCAGAAGTTCCAGATGTCGTAGGCGATGATGTAGACCCATGTCATGTCGGGCCACAGCATGTCGGTCTTATCCTCGGAGGCGTAGACGCTCCACCAACCGGTCATGCAGAAGATGTTGATGATTCCGGCGATGCCGTTGAACACGTTATTCCAACCGGCGAGTTGCGTGGCGCCCTCGGAGGTGACCCAAGTGGACTGGCCCAGGACGAAGAAGTGATAGGCGCTCTCAAAGTCGGACACGACGGCGATCATGATGTTGATGGCGACGATCACAAACGGCCACGCGCGGAACCAGTGCGCCTTGCCGATCTTACCCCACTGATACTTAATGGCAATGAAGCCCCAGCAACCGGCCAGCGCCGCGTATACCTTGGCGTAGTGGAACCAGCTGTTCTGGTACACATGGGTGGGGTTGGTGAGCGCCCACTCGGCACCCTGCGAGACGCCGACGGCGATGGCGACGCAGTAGATGGTCATGGCCAGCGGAGCCACGCCAAAGATGATGGCCGCGCCCAGCTTGGTGCGGCGGCCGACTTCGTTGAGCACGATCAGGCCGATAAAGACCATGGCCCAGCCGGCCCAGTGGATAAGGGTATCGCTACCCCAAACATCGAACAGCATGCTGCTCTCCTTTCACACGCCCGCGGCCCCTCTTCCGATCGCGGGCAGTTTGGCCAAATGTCGTCAGTTCTGGGGCTTGCGCTCCGGATACTTGGCGGTATAGCCCTCGATGTGGAGTGTCGAGGCGATGATTTCCTTGACCGTCTCGTCGGGCACATCGGGGTGCGTGCGGATATACATCAACAACCCCATGATGAGGGTGTAGAACGTCTCGTAGACATGGTCGATGCGGAGCTCATGATGGGCGACAAAATCCACCACGGTGGTGTCGCAGATATACTGCGCCACACGCTGGACCACGTTGTGCAAAAAGCCGCCGTAGAGCGCGCCACTGCTTGAGGTGAGCGTACTCGGCAGTTCGTGGCCGCTGGCGACCAGACGCTTAAAGAGCGGGGCGACGGTGTCGAGCGCGCCCTCGATATCGCCGACGGTGCGGCCGGCGTTCCACTGCTCGAGTTCGGAGATAAAGCCGTCGATCGCCTCGTCCATAACAGCGGTGACGGCGGCGTCCATATCGGCAAAGTAGTGGTAGAACAATGAACGCGTGCAGCCTGCTCGCTTGGTCACGGCCGATACCGATAGGTGGGACACGCCCAACTCGGAGCTTACGGTGCGCACGGCATCGAGGATCTCGCGACGGCGTTCGTCGCCCGTCAGACGCTTTGCCGCGCTATCGGATGCGGGGACGGCATCGACCACAGAGGTATCTGCTGTGTTGTCGCCCATGTTTTGCCGCCTTTCATCCTCTTTTGCCGGACCGTTCGCCTAACAGTCTTGAATATTGTTGACGGTTCGTCAATACTATTTTTGACACAATGTCAACTAATGGCGGGTGAACGGCATGGGGCATGCCCAGCCTGCAAAAAAAAGAGGGGCGCCGCGGTCTCGCCGGGCTGCGGCAAGAGAAGGGACAACCATGATTCTCAACGGACCGGGGATTAGCTACACCGAGCCCGACATCGGTTCGGAGTTCGTGCCGCCGCTGCCGGAGCATCCGCGCGAGGCCATCGTCAAGCTGTGCGAGCATTGCACCAACCGTCTGCTGCATCGCGATGAGCTGCTGGGCTACGAGTACTGGTCGTTTGCCGAGGCCGCAACCGACGAGCAGGCCGAAGTGCTCTGCAAGATGAAGATGCGCCGTCCCTATACGCTGCCCGAGATGGTCAAGCTCACCGGCATGCCCGAAGCCGATATCGAGAAGATGCTCGACGACATGAGCTACACGGGTCTGCTCGAGTACAACTGGGAAAACCCCGAGCGCGCCAAGCAGTGGGTGCTGCCCATGCTGGTGCCGGGTTCCGCTGAGTTTCTCAACATGCGCGTGAGCCAGCTCGAGGAGCATCCGGTCTATGCCAAGTTCTTTGAGCAGGCGTCCAAGGGACCGCTGTCCAAGGCCACGCCGATGGTGCCGCCCGGAGGCGCCGGTATCGGCATGCATGTCATTCCGGTCGAGAAGGCTATCGACGCCGCGAGCACCTCGGTGCCGATCGAGCATATCGAGCATTGGCTCGACAAATACGATGGCAAATATGCCGCTAGCACCTGCAGCTGCCGCGCGAGCCGTCGCGTGATGGGTGAGGGCTGCGCCGACGACCCGGCCGATTGGTGCATCGCCGTGGGCGATATGGCCGACTACGTGGTTGAGACCGATCGTGGCCATTACGTGACCCGCGACGAGGTTTACGACATCTTGCGCCAGGCCGAGGACAACGGCTTTGTGCACCAGATCACCAACATCGACGGCGAGAACAAGATCTTCGCCATCTGCAACTGCAACGTCAACGTGTGCTACGCCCTGCGCACCTCGCAGCTGTTCAACACGCCCAACCTGTCGCGCTCGGCCTATGTCGCCAAGGTCGAGAAGGACAAGTGCGTGGCCTGCGGTCGCTGCGTTGAGGTGTGTCCGGCCGGCGCCGCCAAGCTCGGCCAGAAGCTCTGCAGCAAAAAGGCGGGAGGACAGGTGCCCGAGTATCCGCGCCAGGAGCTGCCCGATGCCACCAAGTGGGACCACACCAAGTGGTCGCCCAACTACCGCAACGACAACCGCATCGAGACGCATGAGTCCGGCACCGCGCCCTGCAAGACGGCCTGCCCCGCGCACGTTGCCGTTCAGGGCTATTTGAAGCTCGCGGCGCAGGGCCGCTATGACGAGGCGTTGGCGCTCATCAAGCGCGAGAACCCGCTGCCCGCTATCTGCGGCCGTGTGTGCAACCGCCGCTGTGAGGATGCCTGCACCCGCGGCCGTGTGGACGCCGCCGTGGCTATCGACGAGGTCAAGAAGTTTATCGCCCAGCGCGATCTGGATGCCGCGACCCGCTATGTCCCGTCCGTGGTGACGCCGACGCGCGCCGGCGGCTTCGATCAGAAGATTGCCATCATCGGTGCCGGCCCGGCTGGCCTGTCCTGTGCTTTCTATCTTGCCGAGAAGGGCTACAAGCCCGTCGTGTTCGAGAAGAACGAGCGCCCGGGCGGCATGCTCACCTATGGCATTCCCAGCTTTAAGCTGGAAAAGGACGTTATCGAGGCTGAGGTCGAGATCATTCGCCTGATGGGCGCCGAGTTCCGCTATGGCGTGGAGGTCGGCCGTGACGTGACGCTCGATGAGCTGCGCGAGCAGGGCTTTAAGGCCTTCTACGTTGCCATCGGCTGCCAGGGCGGCCGCCTTGCCGGTATTCCGGGCGAGGATGCCGAGGATGTGACCGTGGCCGTCGACTTCTTGCGCGAGGTCAACAGCGGCAAGATTGACGCGCTGCCCGGCCGCACCATCGTGGTGGGCGGCGGCAACGTTGCTATCGATGTCGCGCGCAACGCCTGCCGTCTGGGCTCTGAGCATGTTGAGATGTTCTGCCTGGAGAGCGAGGCCCAGATGCCCGCCAGCGAGGAGGAGCGTCGCGAGGCCATCGAGGACGGCGCGCACATCAGCTGCGGTTGGGGCCCCAAGGAGGTTCACCTGGACGAGGACGGTCATGTGCGCGGCATCACCTTCAAGCGCTGCACGCGTGTCTTTGACGACGAGGGCCGTTTTGCGCCCGAGTACGACGAGAACGACCTGCGCCGCGTCGATGCCGACCGCGTGGTCATGTCCATCGGCCAGTCCATTGTGTGGGGCGACCTGCTGGCTGGCTCCAAGGTGGAGCTTGGCCGCGGTCAGGGTGCCCTTGCCGATCCTCAGACCTACCAGACCGCCGAGCCAGACATCTTTGTGGGCGGCGACGTCTACACCGGTCCGAGTTTTGCCATCGATGCCATCGCCGCCGGCCACGAGGCCGCCGTGTCCATCCATCGCTTTGTGCAGCCGGGGTCCACGCTCACCATCGGCCGCAACCAGCGCCGCTACACCGCGCTCGACCGCGACGATGTCGTGATTGAGAGCTACGACAACGCGAGCCGCGAGGTTGCCCACGTGGACCGCGAGCGCGAGAAGGCCGCGCCGTTTAGCGAGTACGTCGAGACCTTTACCGAAGAGCAGGTGCGCGCCGAGACCGCCCGCTGCCTGGGCTGCGGCGCCTCGATCGTCGACCCCAACAAGTGCATCGGCTGTGGCCTGTGCACCACCAAGTGCGCGTTTGACGCCATCCATCTGGATCGCGACCGCCCCGAGTGCTCAACGATGGTCAAATACGAGCAAAAGCTCCCCAGCCTGGGCAAGTACGCACTCAAGCGTGCCATCAAGATCAAATTTGGGAAGAAGTAAGAAACGCAACAAGCAGGAGAACGGCGCAGAGAGCGGTTGGACAGCGAGCGAGTCCTAGGCGTGGCGAGGTGCCTTGAAAGAGGAGGGCATAGGGCTTTTGCCCATGCCCGACGATTGAAAGGCAGATCGCCCGTCTGGGGCTCGCGCAGCGTCAAGCCGACCGCCGTTCGTTAGAACGGCGGGAGAAAAAATGCACGAGCTCGGAATCGTCTATCACATCATTCGCGATGTTGAGAATGTGGCTCGCGCCAATGGCGTGCGTCGCGTTTCGAGCGTGACGTTGCTGCTGGGCGAGGTCTCGGGCGTCGTTCCCGACTTGCTGCTCGACGCTTGGCGCTGGGCAGCAGATAAAAAGCCTATCACCGAGGGCTCGGAGCTTATCGTGGAGCCCGTTGAGGCCGTGACACATTGCGAGACGTGCGGCCGCGACTACGCGACGGTCGAGTACGGAAAGACCTGCCCTCATTGCGGCAGCGGCGAGACATACCTGCTGCAGGGCCAGGATGTCATGATCAAGCAGATCGAGACCCCCGACGAGAACCTGGCAGACGCTACCCCTGATGGTCCCGCTGCTCCTGACGCCGTCGACGCCGCCAACCCCCTCCACATCGCCTAACTTAGTCATTGGGGACGTTCTTAAACGACTAGTCATTAAAGAACGTCCCCAATGACTATTCTTTTTTGACGGTTTGCTAGAGCATAACTAACGAAATTAGTCAAGTCACGTCTGTTTAAACAAAATATCGAAGAGTCAAGCAGGTTCTTATCCGATTTAAATCGGTATTAGTGAATGCTGTGCCTGTATCTGTTTTCTAAGATGGTCAAACTAATTATGTTTAGCGAGGAATAGCTGAAAACCAGCGATGTAACCAACTTGTAACAAAAGCATGACGTTTAAACAAATAATCCAACCATTCACATTTTTTCCTATAATTTTGCCACACTTGCGGATATACTCTTTTTTGTCGTGTAGGAAATACGTAGACAAAAAGGAGGTTATGTGATGGTAAGTATTGTTCTTGCTAGCCATGGTGACTTGGCGGCTGGAATCAAGCAGACGGGCTCGATGGTCTTTGGCGATCAGCCGTCTGTAGCCGTGGTCTCGCTCGAGCCGAGCATGGGCCCCGACGACTTCCGTGCCAAGGTCGAGGAAGCGGTCGCTTCCTTCGAGGACCAGGAGCAGGTGCTCTTCCTCGTTGATCTGTGGGGCGGTACGCCGTTCAACCAGATCAGCGGGCTCATCGAGGGCCACGATTCCTGGGCTATCGTCACCGGTGTCAACCTGCCTATGCTCATCGAGGCATATTCGCAGCGCTTTGACGCAAAGAACACTGCACATGCGATCGCAAAACATCTCGTGACTGAGGCTAAGGCTGGCGTGCGCGTCAAGCCCGAGTCTCTGGAGCCCGAGGAGAAGAAGCCGGCTGCGGCCGCCGCTGCTCCTGCAGGCGCCATCCCTCCGGGAACGGTCATCGGCGACGGGCACATCAAGATCGCCCACGTCCGTATCGACACCCGTCTGCTTCATGGTCAGGTGGCCACCACGTGGACCAAGCAGATCAACCCCAACCGCATCATCGTGGTTTCCGACGGCGTTGCTCACGACGAGCTCCGCAAGACCATGATCGAGCAGGCTGCCCCTCCGGGAGTCCATGCCAACGTCGTGCCCATCAAGAAGATGGCCGAGGTCGTCAAGGACACGCGCTTTGGTGACACCAAGGCCATGCTGCTCTTCGAGAACCCGCAGGATCTGCTCAAGGCCATCGAGGCCGGCGTCGACATCAAGGAAGTCAACATCGGTTCCATGGCTCACTCCAAGGGCAAGGTCGTCGTCACCAACGCCGTCGCTATGGGCGATGACGACGTTAAGACTCTCGAGGCCCTCAAGGCCAAGGGCGTCAAGTTCGAGGTCCGCAAGGTTCCTTCGGATTCCTCCGAGGATCTCGACGCCATGTTGAAGAAAGCTAAGGCCGAACTGGCCGCTCAAGCATAGTAAAGGAGGGTCCGATACATGTCTGCAATCACTATTCTGCTTGTTGCGATTGTCGCGTTGCTTGCCGGTATGGAAGGCGTTCTGGATGAGTTCCAGTTCCATCAGCCGCTCGTGGCATGCACGCTTATCGGTCTCGTAACCGGTCACCTTCAGGAGGGCATCCTCCTGGGCGGTTCGCTCCAGATGATGGCCCTTGGCTGGGCTAACGTCGGCGCCGCCGTCGCGCCTGACGCCGCCCTGGCCTCGGTCGCTTCTTCGATCATCATGGTGCTCGCCCTCAACGGTGGCGCCACCGATTCGGCCAAGGCCGTTACCGCCGCTATCGCCGTCGCCGTGCCTCTGTCGGTCGCTGGTCTGTTCCTGACCATGATCTGCCGTACCCTGGCTACCGCTATCGCTCACGCCATGGACGGTTGCGCCGAGAAGGGCGACTTCGCCGGCATCGAGCGCTGGCAGTACGCTGCTATCCTCATGCAGGGTCTTCGTATCGCCATCCCGGCAGTGCTTCTGTGCATCATCCCGGCCGAGGCTGTTACCAACGTGCTTAACGCTATGCCCGACTGGCTGTCCGGCGGCATGGCTGTCGGCGGCGGCATGGTCGCTTCCGTCGGTTACGCCATGGTCATCAACATGATGGCCACCAAGGAGACCTGGCCGTTCTTCATCCTCGGCTTTGTCCTTGCTGCCATCCCTCAGCTCACGCTGATCGCCCTTGGCCTCATCGGCATCTCCCTTGCCCTCATCTACCTTGGCCTTAAGGATCTGGCCAAGCAGGGTGGCGGCATGGGCGGTGGCTCCGGCGACCCGCTCGGCGACATTCTGAACGATTACGAGTAGGAGGGGAGTGATACATATGGCAGAGAACAAGATTCAGCTCACCAAGGCTGACCGCAAGAAGGTTTGCTTCCGTCATCAGTTCCTTCAGGGCTCGTGGAACTACGAGCGTATGCAGAACGGCGGCTGGTGCTTCGCAATGATCCCTGCGATCAAGAAGCTCTACACCAGCAAGGATGACCAGATTGCCGCTCTTAAGCGCCACCTGGAGTTCTATAACACCCACCCTTATGTTTCCGCCCCCGTCATTGGCGTTACCCTCGCTCTCGAGGAGGAGCGCGCCAACGGTGCTCCGATTGACGACGTCGCCATTCAGGGCGTCAAGGTCGGTATGATGGGCCCGCTCGCCGGCGTCGGCGACCCCGCCTTCTGGTTCACCCTTCGCCCGATTCTGGGCGCTCTGGGCGCTTCCCTGGCCCTGTCCGGCAGCATCGCCGGTCCGCTGCTGTTCTTCTTCGCGTGGAACATCATCCGTTACGCCTTCCTGTGGTACACGCAGGAGTTTGGCTACAAGGTCGGCTCCTCCATCGCCAAGGACCTCTCCGGCGGCCTGATGGGCAAGGTCACCGAGGGCGCTTCCATCCTGGGTATGTTCATCATCGGCGCCCTGGTCGAGCGCTGGGTGTCCATCTCCTTCACCCCGGTCGTCTCCAAGGTCACGCAGTCTGCTGGCGCCTTTATCGACTGGGCAAATCTGCCCTCCGGTTCTGAGGGTGTCAAGGAAGCACTGACGATGTATAACTCCATCGGTGCTAACGCCCTTGATCAGGTGAAGGTCACCACGCTTCAGGCTAACCTCGACCAGCTCATCCCCGGCCTTGCCGCCGTGTGCCTGACCCTGCTGGTCTGCAAGCTCCTCAAGAAGAAGGTCAGCCCGATCGTCATCATCCTGGCTCTCTTCGCCATCGGCATCATCGGTCGCGTCTGCGGCTTCATGTAAGCACGTTTCGGCTTAAGACCGAGAATTGCTAGGCAAGGGCTTTTGAGCCATTGAAACGGACCGCACCCGGTGGGTACACTGGATGCGGTCCGATTGTTTTATTTGGAGGGCGAGGCGCGCATGGCGCAATCTCAGAACAGCACGGTCGATCTGGCAACGCCGGCAACCTGCCTGATGGGGCTTACCAGTCACGGTAACGTAATGGTGGGCAATAAGGCGTTTGAGTACTATAACGAGCGCAATCCCGAGGATTTTATTCAGATCCCGTGGGATGAGGTCGACTATATTGCCGCTGAGGTTTTGCGCGGCACCAAGAAGATTACGCGTTTTGCCATCTTCACCAAGGACAATGGTCACTTTACGTTTTCGACGCGCGACGACAAAGAGACGCTTCGTGCGGTCCGCAAGTACGTTGACGAGGATAAGCTCGTGCGTTCGCCCGACTTTATCGATGTGACCGCCAAGGGCGCGAAGAGCATCCCCTCCGTTATCAAAGGCCTCTTCCACAAAGGCAACTAGTCTCCTGCGACGTTCTTAAACGACTAGTCATTAAAGAACGTCCCCAATGACTATCTCGAAGAGCGGCTATGCGCTGCATGGTAGTGGCGTAAATCTGCTACACTAGTACAACATGCCTCCGTAGCTCAGGGGATAGAGCACCGCTCTCCTAAAGCGGGTGTCGACGGTTCGAATCCGCCCGGGGGCACCAGAGATTTGCCGAGCCCGGTACCACCACGGTGCCGGGCTCTTCTGGTCTAAGGGCAGGATTCGGACCGTCGACACCCGCGTCACCAATTTCCCCGCGGGGGGAGTTTTCGAATCCGCCCGGGGGCACCAGAGGAATATCGAGCCCGGTACCACCACGGTGCCGGGCTCTTCTGGTTTAAAGAGATGCCGTAGTTTTCGCCGCTTCAGATAAAGAAAGTGCCCGTTTGCCGGGGGAGCAAACGGGCACCATTGAGCGAATGTGTTTGCGGCATCAGCCGCTGTGGGCAACGTCTTGATGACTAGTTGGTCGTGCCGGAATCGTTGCCTGAATCAGTACCAGAGCCAGAAATCGAAACCGTCAGCGTGATCGTGCTGTCGGTGGACTGCTTGCCAGTGGGGGAGACGCCCGTCACGGTGGCGTTTTCGTTGCCACTCACGGGGTTGCCGTTCTGATCGCAGAATGCGATGTTGTAGAATCCGGCGTTGTTGAGCGCTGTGACAGCGGAGGAGATACTCTTACCGTACAGGTTGCTCGGGACGTTTGCCTTGCCGGACTTCTTGGCGATGACGACGGTGATCGTGGCACCGGGCTTCTGCTTACCGCTGGGGTTCCAGCTAATGACGGTGCCCTCGGTGACGGAGTCGTTCTCCTGGTAGCTTACGTCGACGCCAAAACCGGCCATGTCGAGGGCGTTGCGTGCCTGGGCCTCGGTCATATCGGTCAGATCGGGGACGGAGGTGGTGTCGGGTCCGCTGGAGACCTTGTACGAGATGGTCGTGCCCTTCTCGACTTCCTTGCCGGCATCAGTGCCCTGCTCAAAGACCTGGCCTTCTTCGGCCTCGTTGGCCTCCTCGGTTGCTTCGCCCTTGAGTCCAACGCTTGCCAGCGCGGCCTCAGCCTGGTCCTTGGTCAGGCCGACGAGCTGCGGAACCTCAACCTTCTCGGAGGGTTTGGGGCCCTTGGAGATTACCAGGTTCACCTTGGTACCCTTAGGCTTCTTGGTGTTGCCGTTGGGGGTCTGCTCGGCAACCTTGCCCTCATCGACATCGTCGTTGTAACTTTGGTCGACGGTTCCGACCTCAAGGCCTGCCTCTTTGATCTGTTCGATAGCGGTCTGCTGGTCCTTGTTAAGCACATCGGGTACCGTGACCTGCTCGCCCCCAAAGAGTCCGGTGGCGAAGGCCACCACAACGCCAACCACGGCGATTGCGGCGACTACGGCGGCGATAATCTTGTTCTTGTTGGACTTGGGCTGATCGACCTCGTAGGAGCCCGTGGAGCCCGAAACGGCGCTGTGGGCGTTGCTCTGGCCGCTCACGCCCGAGACGGGACGTACCATGGCGCGCGTGGAGTCAGACAGCTCGCGGGTCTTGGTTGCGCCCAGGTCGCCGGCGGCGCCAATGATGCGCGTGGGCTCGGAGACGTTCACAGCGCGGCCGGACAGGTAGTTGTTGAGCACCTGGCGCAGCTCATCTGCCGTCTGGAAGCGATTCGCCGGGTCCTTCTCCATGCACTTGAGGATGATGCGCTCCAGATCGGCATCGACGCCGGAGTTGACTTGGCTCGGCGGAACCGGTAGTTCGTTTACCTGCTTGAGTGCAACCGAGATGGCGTCGTCGCCGTCAAAGGGGACGCGACCGGTGGCGCACTCGTACATCACGACGCCCAGGGAGTAGATATCCGAGGTGGGACCGAGGTCCTGGCCGCGCGTTTGCTCGGGGCTTACGTAGTGGGCAGTGCCCAGTACATTGTTGTCCTGCGTGAGGTGGCTGTTCTTGGCGCGGGCGATGCCAAAGTCCATGACCTTGATGTTGCCGTCGGGCAGCACCATGATGTTTTGCGGCTTAATGTCGCGGTGGATGATCTCATGCTTGTGGGCGACCGAAAGCGCGGAGCTGATCTGCGAGCCGATCTGCGCCACCTTCTTGGGATCGAGAGCGCCGTGGCTCTTGATGCCGCTCTTAAGGTCGGTACCGCGCAGGTACTCCATGACGATGTAATAGGTATCGCCGTCCTTGCCCCAATCGTAGACGCCCACGATATAGGGGGAGGAGAGGCCGGCTGCTGCCTGAGCCTCCTGCTTAAAGCGTGCGGCAAAGGTGGCGTCGCCGGCGTACTGCGGCAGCATGATCTTGACGGCAACCGTGCGGTCGAGAACCTGATCTTGCGCACGGAAGACGGTCGCCATACCGCCCGTTCCCACTTTATCCTTGAGGAGGTATCTTCCCCCGAGGACCCTCTGTTCCATTCCTGCTCCTAACTAACTTATTCGCTCAACGATGTGTGTAGTACCAAATCTATGGCCGCTGGGGCCGCGTGCCGCCTTGCCGCTAGCCTGTTGGCTGCGGTGCACCACATGCTCGTGCTTCGATCACGGGCATCACGCTCCTTGGGCGGCAAGTGCCGCGGTCAGGACGATGCCGGCGATCTTGGCCGCCTTGACGTCGTGCTTGTCGTAATCCTCCAAAGCCACCGAGATGGCGACCGTGGGTGAATCGTAAGGTGCGAAGCCGACGAACATCGAGTTGACGTTGGTGCCGCCAGTCTCGGCCGAACCGGTCTTGCCGGCGACCTTGACGCCCGGAATCTGGGCATCGGTGCCGGTGCCGGACTGGACAACCGCGAGCATGGCCTGCTTGACCTGCTCGGCCGTGGTGGCGCTGACGGCCTGGCCGAGCGAGCGGGACTGCGTGGTCTTGACCACGGTTCCGTCGGGGGCGAGCACTTGGGCCACGAAGAACGGGTCCATGACCACGCCGCTGTTGGCGATGGCCGCCGCTATCACGCAGTTTTGCATGACGGTGGTCTGCGGGCCTGGCGTGTGGTCCATGCCGACGGGCTGGCCGGCGCCTGCCCAGGCGGTCTCCCACTCGGTCATGAGCGAGGGGTCGGCCATGATGGAAGCTGCGGCGGTCAGGTCCTGGCCGAGCTTTTGGCCGTAGCCAAAGGCGTTGGCAAACTGGACGAGAGAGTTGGCGCCGACCTCGTTGGCTACCTGGCCAAAGACGACGTTGGACGATACGGCAAAGGCCTGCTGGAGGCTGATGGTGCCGAAGCTCTCATTGGCGTAGTTGGTGACCGGTGCGTTGCCGATATCCATGGAGCTGGGCGCCTTGTAAGTGCTCGAAAGGCTGGCGGTGCCGGTCTCGAGTGCCGCGGCAAGCGTGACGACCTTAAACGTGGAGCCCGGGGTGTAGAGCGCGTTCATGGCGCGGTCGTACATGGAGCCGTCCTCGCCACCACCCGATTGCATTAGGGCGTCGATGTTGGTGTTGTCGTAGGTGGGCGAGCTGGCGCATGCGAGGACCGCGCCGGTGCGCGGATCCATAACCACCACGGCGCCCTTAAAGCCCTTGAGCGCCTGCTCGGCCGCCGTCTGGATACGCGAGTCGATGGTGAGCTTGGCGGTGTTGCCCGGCTGGGTCTGGCCCGCGAGCGACGCGATGGCGTTGTTCCAGCTGGAGTAGTCCTTAGAACCGGTGAGCGTGTCGTTCATGACGCTCTCGATGGCGGTGGTGCCATACTGCTGGCTCACGTAGCCAACCACGTGCGCTGCCAGGTTACCGTTGGGGTAGGAGCGTACGTAGGTGCCGTCCTCCTGCTGCAGCGACTCGGCCAGCGTCACGCCGTCGGACGTGATGATGGAGCCGCGCTGGATGTACTTGGAGCGGGCGATGGTGTGGTTGTTGGTCGGCATGTCCTGATAGTCCTTGGCCTTAATGACCTGGACATAGGTGAGGTTGCCGATAAGGATGGCGAACAGCGCCGTAAAGGCGAGCACCGCGCGGGTTAGACGGTTGGCGAGCGCAACGCGGCCGAGCACACCGGATTCAGGCGTGTCGAGCAGGCGACGGCGCATGCGCGAGCCGACGGAATGGCTGCCGCTGCCGTAGGAAGACGAGGTGGCAAAGCGCGTGCCCGTCGGGGCGGCGGCAGATGCGACCTGATCATCGGTGATGGCGGCCATGGTGCCGGTGCCGGTAAGCTCCGCCTCGCGTCCGGTCGCCTCGTCACCGGCACGTAGCAGGAGCGCGACGATGATAAAGCTTGCCAGCAGCGAGGAGCCGCCCTGGCTCATAAAGGGCAGGGTGACGCCGGTCAGCGGGATCAGGCGGGTTACGCCGCCCACGATCAAGAAGGCCTGGAAGCTGATGGCTGCCGTAAGACCGGTGGCGCTAAAGGCGGCAAGGTCGGACTTTGCGCGGGCAGCTGTGGTCAGGCCGCGAACGGCAAAGAGCATAAACAGGATGAGCACGGCGCCGCCGCCCAAAAGACCCATCTCCTCGCCGATGGCCGAGAAGATAAAGTCGGACTCGACGACAGGGATGTTGTTGGCCATGCCGTTGCCGATGCCAACACCGACCAGGCCGCCATCGGCAAGCGAGAAGAGCGACTGGACGATCTGGTAGCCCTGGCCTTGGGCGTCCTTAAACGGATCGACCCAAACCTGGAAGCGCACCTGAACGTGCGACAGGAACTTGTAGGCGCCCACGGCTCCAACGGCTAAGAGCGCAAGGCCGATAACGACATACGAGAAACGACCCGTGGCAACGTAAAGCATCAGCAAGAAGATGGTGTAGAACAGCAAGGCCGAGCCCAGGTCACGTTCGAAGACAACGACGAGCAGGCATACGCCCCAGACTGCGAACAGCGGCAGCAGCAGGCGCAGACGCGGAATCTTAAGACCCAAGATCTTGCGGTTGGAGATAGAGAGCAGTTCGCGGTTTTCGGCCAGGTAACCGGCTAGGAACAGCACGATAAAGACCTTGGCGAACTCGCCGGGCTGAATGGTAAAGCCCGCGATGCGAATCCACAGCTTGGAGCCCGAGATCGTGGTGCCGATAAAGATAGGCAGCATCAGCAGAATGATGCCGATGATGCCAAAGGTGTACTTGTAGCGCATGACCACGTCGAGGTTTTTGACTAGTGCAAGCGTTCCCACCATGAGCGCCACCGAGACAAACAGGATGATGAGCTGTGAGATGGCGAGAGCGGGGGCGAGACGCGTCACGAACGTGATGCCGATGCCCGAAAGTATAAATACGATGGGTAGGATGGCGGGGTCGGCACCGGGCGCCAAGATGCGCACGGCAATGTGGGCCGCGGCAAAGGCGGCAAAGAGGCCGATCGGTACGGCGAGCGTCTCAAAGGAGATGGCAGCGCCCGCGGTGAGCACGTACATCGCATACAGCAGGATGACGGGGAACGCCGAGGCGATGAGCAAGAGCAGCTCGGTGTTGCGGCGACTCATAAGCGGCACTCCCTTTCTAATTCTTATCGGAGGCTTCGGCCTCGGCGGACTGTTCGGCGGTTTTCTCGGAATCTGATTCGGAGGTCGATCCCTGATTGGTGTTGTCGCGAATCGTTTGCGCGTCGATCACCTGGCGGGTCTGCTCCTCGTCGATCTGGTGGCGGTACTTGGATATCGTGTCCTGCGCATCGTCGACACTTGTTTGCGGAATACCCGCCTTGAGGCGGTTTTGCGTGTCTTCGGGCAGGTCGGATAGCTTGATGCTGGTTTCGCTTTCGAGCCAGTGGAGCTTGAGTCCGAGCGGCTTGCCGGGCAGGCCGCGCCAGACGGCGACATTGCCCTGGTAGGTACCCAGGTAGTACGAGCCGGTGACACCCGTGTAGGCCCAGATGCCAGCTGCCAGCACAAAGACGAGGGCCAGGATGGCGGCGATAGTAATGTTGCGGCGACGCACGCGCTGCGCCTCGCGCATAACGCCATCGTCAACCAAGTCAACGACTACTACGGTCACGTTGTCGTGGCCGCCGGCGGCAAGCGCCGCGTCCACTAGGTTGTCGACGCAGATTTGCGCGGTTGAGGACTGCGTGGCGATGTTTTCGATATCGCTATCGGGAATCATGCTCGAAAGGCCGTCGGAGCACAGGATCAGACGGTCGCCTTCCTCGATATGCAGAGTGAAGTGGTCGGCATACATAGCGGGGTCCGAGCCCAGCGCGCGGGTGATGACCGAGCGGTTGGGGTGGCCGCGCGCCTCGTCTGCCGTAATCTCGCCGGCGTCCACGAGCTCCTCCACGTAGGAGTGGTCGCGGGTCACGCGGATGAGCGTGCCCTCGTGGAGCAGGTAGGCGCGCGAGTCGCCCACGTGGGCGATAGCGAGCATGTCGTTTTCGATATAGGCGCAGGTTGCCGTGCAGCCCATACCGGGCTTGCCAAGCCCGTTGAGCGCGGCTTCGATCACCGCGGCGTTTGCCGCTTCGACGGCTGCCGCCAGTCGTGCGGCGTCGGCTGCCTGCGGCGCTGTCTTGGCAATGGTCTCGACGGCGATGGAGGAGGCTACCTCGCCGGCGGCGTGGCCGCCCATGCCGTCGCATACGCAAAAGAGCGGCGATTGCACCAGATAGGAGTCTTCGTTATGCGGGCGCACGCAGCCGACATCGGAGCGGGCGCCCCACATGAGCTGTGTGGTCGTGCCGGCGTCGTAGGTCGAGTCGGTCTCGATGCGCTCGTCGGTCAGCGGCTCAAAACTCATGGTCGAGCCGGGGTCCTTAAGTTTGGCCTCCACGGCGGCAACGTCAATCTCGGCCGTATCGCCGGGCGAGACAGTGTCGGCATCGTTGCTCGGGTCGTCAACGTTAGGCGTGGTGGGCTCTTCGGTTGTGCGGTAGACAGGCTCGTCGTCTTGCGGGGCGACGGCTGCGGGCTCGGGCGTCGCGAAGTGCGCGGGCGTGCCGTGGGGCTGGGAGACATCCTCCGTCGTTGCTGCGGGCACGTCTTCGGCCACAGACTGCATGGCCTCGGGTGCCGATGCGGCCGCGGGGAAGGGAGCCGCCGCGGACTCCGGTGCAGATGCGGGCTCGGGCGCTGCGGCGGGTACCGGCGCTACGGGAAACACCGGTGCCGCGGGCTCGGGAGCCGCAAACACCGCGGAGCTCTCGGTAATCGCCGTGGCGACGGGTTCGGCAAAGTGAGCCGGTGCGGGCGTGTCTTGCGGGACCGCGGGCTGCTCGGCAGCGGCGTGCACACCGATGGGGGCGGTGCCGCCGTCAGCGTTGTCCTCGACATCCTCGTCGTCGGTCAATGTCGGATATTCTTGCGTCACATGCGAAAGAGGCAGGGAGAACACAGTGTCCTCGGGCTCCACGGGCGCAGGGCCCGCCGGGGCGGCATGAGCCGGCGCGGCTGCGGGGGCAGCCGGTGCCTCGGTCATGGTTGCGGACTTGTTCTCCTCGTCGATCATCGA
>CABUMZ010000002.1 GCA_902492825.1 uncultured Collinsella sp. | reverse complement strand
AGCCAGTCCCCTGGCTCGCCCGCTTTCAATCATTTAAATCGCCGCATCTACTCTGCAGACGAAGATCCACCATCAACGATTGCCTGCTCGGACTCAGGAATCCCATCGGCACCCGTACTCTGTTCTTGCTCCACCTCTTCGCTGATTGCGGAGGCGGGGGTCGAGCCCTTTGCACCCACGATGTAGGCAGCCCCAAATCCTAACGCAATGGCAATCAAGGTCAAAATCACGTAGACAGGCCAATGGCGCTTAATATACGAAAACACGTTGACTCCTTAGAGCTCCGTCTACGAACGGCGGATAACCTCGGTCACGACCTCGGATACCGTAGCAATGTTCGTCGGGTTGACATTGTGGGGCAGGTCGTCCTCGGTACGAGCGCAAGCCAGACGCGTGCCGTCCACGCCGGCGATGGTAAGGGCTCGGCGGCTCGCCTCGAGCGCAGCATAGGCATCGGTCTTGGCATAGGGCATCTCGAGCGCGCCACAATCGACATGGAACGACTTGCAGACCTTGCTGACCAGGTTCATGATACGGCGATCGCCCTTGAGCAGTTGCTGTTCGCCCTCGACCGTCACAACCGAAAGCCTACCGGCGCCGACGGATTCAAGATTGATAAAGAATACGCCGCGGAGCTTATCGCGATGCGAAGCCAAGAAGGCCTTCATGCCGGCGCCATCACAATCCGAGGCGCCGGTTGCCACAAACCAGATATCGTGACCGAGCAGCTCATCATCGCCCATAGAGGCGACAGCCGAGAGCATATCTTCGGAAGAAGCGCCATCGGAAGACGTAGCGCCACCCTTCCAGCCATCGTTATCGTCCTCGAAGTTATCCCACGAACCGATGCCGCGACCGGACTTTTTGGCATCGTAATCGTCTTCGACGCCCAGCCAGTCACTCATGCTGTCCTGCTCGTTTTTCTTTTTACGACCGAACAGGCCACCCAGGCCGCGCTTGCGAGACTTGGGTGCCGCCGGGGCGGGAGCCGAAATGGTCTCGATCGGCTGCGCGCCCGACGCAACGGGCATAGGAGGCACAACGGGTGCCGATGTGGGTTCGGGACCCTGGGCAGTAGCAAAGGGGTCGTTGACCTGGGCAGAGGGATCGGGAAGGTCGAACAGCGACGTGCGAGACGCAACGTTTGCCTGCTTCATAGACGGCAGCGACGGATCGGGGACCGAAGCCAGCGGAGACGAGGAAGGTGCAGGCGACGGTGCCGACGCCGGATCGGGAACATTCATCTGCGGACGCGGCGATGCCTGGGAGGAAATCTGGGCCATAAGGGAATCGACTGTTTCGTCCTGGGTGGGAGCAACATCGGCAACCGTGGCACCGGAACCGCTCGGGGTCGGCATGGTGAAAATCTGCGTGGAGTAAGGCCTCGACTCATCCGTCTCGGGAGTCTCGGAAACCGCAGACACTTCCTCCTGCTCGACCTCGGTCGAATCATCTTGCTCGGCTGCCGCGTACTGCTCTTCGTCAGAGTTGGCCTCGACGGGCTCGTCCTCGGCAGCATCCTGAATTTCGGCAGCATCAATGGGCTCGTCATCGTCCACCGCGTCGCCCTGCTCATCGGACACAGGAAGGGGCTCGGCAATCGCGGTGCCCTGCTTTTCAAACGTTATCGTGGAATCGAACTGCGCGGCATCAAACGACATGGTGCTATCGACGTGCTGCTGAGCCTCGAAAGACGTTGTCGCCTCAACAACATCCGCGGACGTCGGTTGCTGGGACTCAAAGGACGTTGTAGCTTCGGCGGCGTCGACGGGCACGGACTGCATAGCCTCGTTCTGCTCAAACTCTTGCGCCGCGCGCTCACGTGCCGTCTCGGCTGCCTGCTGCTGAGCGATAGCCTCCTGCTCGGCAGCCTCGCGTGCGGCAGCGCGCTTCTCCTCGAAATCGTCGACAAATTTCCTGCCCTTTGCAAGCGCACCCTTAAAGAAGCTGGAAGCGCTGGCGCCAATCGAAGAGAACGCGGATGCAATATCGGCATGGGGCGTTGCCGCGGGAATCTCGGCAGAGAAATCAGTATCGCTCTCGTAAGACACGCGCCTCGGCTGTTCAACGTAATCGTCGTCAGACTCGTCCGCAACGTCTTGCGCCGGCGTGGCGGGAGCCAAAATGTCCAGTCCTGCCGCGGGATCGATCGCGGACACCGCCTCGGGCTCGGCAACGGCAGCGGTAACCGCGGCAGACTCATCATCCGCAGTGACAACGGGCGCAGGCTCGGGCTCAAACGTCGGCTCCTCGCCCTCCTCGTAATCGAGCGTGCAGGACTCGGGAAGCATTCCGAGCGCACGGATGGCATCCGAACCAAAGCGGATGTTGCCGGCGGCATTGCGATAGAGCTTGGGCTCGGGCTCGGCCGCGACAGGCTCCTCCACCGGCTCGGCAGCGGAAACCTCGTCATTGAACTCTTCAGCCTGGACAGCCTGATTCTGATCCTCGGGCACGATGGCGCCAATCAGCGTCTCGTCGGCAGACGCACCCTCAAAGCCCTCGATCTGTTCGTCGAAAGCCTCGCCCTGTTCGGGCTCAGTCTGAGTGTCGGGAGCAATCGGCTGACCGAACTCGTCCTCGGCGTAGGTAGGCTCTTCGTACTCGATGGTGTTGCCGTAGTCGTTTTGCTGCTGGGCCGCGGCATACTCCGCCGCTGCACGCGCCATTTCCTCGGCACGACGCTTTTGCTCCCCAAAATAGGTATCGAACGGAACATCGTCGGGAAACTCGTTTTCGCCCTGGAAGGGAGCAACGTTGTCCATAACGCCGAGCATAGCGGCGACAGAAGACTTGTTGCACACCGCGCCGGACGTATAGGGAAGAATATGGCGGTTAGAGATGATGTTTGCCGCGTTGGCAAGCGCAACGAGGGAAGCGAGGATCGCGACAATCCACAGCAGAACCTTGAGCGCGCCGGGGAGCGGCAGGATACGCAGGATGGCAACGGCAGCGGGGGCAACCGTGGCAACGGGCAATAGCTTGGCGATGAGCGCACGATACGAGGCATAAGGCTCGCGGGCGAGCAGCTCAGCACGGGGAGAGTCGTAGTGTGCGACAACGACCACCGGGCGGTTGCGCGGAGATGCGAGCGGGCCCGAGGCCTTGTGGTAGGCGATGACATTTTGGCTCACGCCCGTCTTGCCCAGGCGCGAAACCACGGGGTGGCCCGTGCGCTCGAGCACGTAAAGAACGGCGCCGACAATGGCCAGCAAGGTGCCGACCAAGCCGATACCACCGCCGATGCCCATCAACAGGGCGCCGGCAAACGCAAGAATACCGGTAACGGCAAATGCCAACCTACTGGGCGCCGGGGCATTGAACTCCTGAACCTCGGGATCAAAGCCGTGGTTGCGGAAGATCTGAGCGATATCCTCGGCAGCCAAGCGCTCTTCTTCGCTGCATGCCGGCGTAATGCCGGTGTTCTGCAGCAGGTGGTTAATATAGTTCTGGGTGTTCGCCATGTGCGCTCCACATCCATAATCCGACAAATAGGCCCAATGCATGCACATTAGAACCGTATATAGTCGAAAGTATACCCCGAGCGAGCGCAAACGACCGAATTCGGGCCATCTTAACGCCCCGAGCGGACAAGGATATAGCCTAATCTCCATATCGGACTAAAATCATGGCAGCAAACTACCTTCTTATGCGAGGACTCTATGACGGCAAGCGACGCGACCGCGACAATTAAAAAGGGAAGTTCGGAGCCCAGTTTCGATAAAACGGCTCAGCGCATCCTCAACCTTTTCTTTGTGCTCAACAGCTCCCCCGAACCGCTGACGACCGAGCAGATCGTCTTGGATTCTGACCTGGGATATGGCTCGGGCAACATCGACTCGGATAAGCGCAAGTTTCGGCGCGATCGTGACAAACTGCTCGAGCGTGGCATCTTAATCAAGGAGGTTCGCCCCGCCGGTGCGCAGGAGACCGAGGAAAGCTCGTGGACAATCGACCGCGAGCACACGTTTGCTGCAGGCGGCCTCATCACCGCAGACGACGCCGACATCCTACTCAACGCCATCGACCAGACGCTAGCGGCCGGCTCTTCCACCTTTGCCGCGCCGCTTGCCGATATTCGCTCCAAAATTGCCTACCTCACCGGCATGTCGGCGGTGGACGAAGTACCGATCCGCCGCTCTCCCACCGTCGATGCGGTATGGAGCGCCTTTGCCGAGCGATGCGCGCTGCGATTTTTATATCAGAACGGACGCGGCGAGCAGAAAGAACGTACCGTCTGTGTCTACGGCATGTTCGAACGCGAGGGCGTGGCGTACTTCTGCGGCCTCGACAATGTCACCGACGACATCAGGACATTCCGCTGCGACCGTATCGTTCGCGCTTGGCGTCCTTCGAAGGCCTACGCCATCCCTGCGGACTTCAATCTCAACGACTATCTGTTCTTTGAATTCGATTTCGCCGACCGACCGCCCGTTGCAGCCACGTTCTCGTTCGCCCCTCAGACGCAGATCGATATGATCAACGGCCTCACGCGCGGGCGAGGTGAGCTCGCACACACCGATGCGGGATGGATCTGGACCGTTGACGTGCGCGACCTTGAAGCCGCCGCCTCATTTTGCATGGCCCACGCCATGGACGGCATGAGGCCCATGGCCCCCAAATCGCTCAAGCAGGCGTGGAACCACCTCATTGAAAGGACGGTGCACGAGCATGCCCGTGCGTAAACTCACCAGCGAGCAGAGACTCTCGCGCGCCATCGACATCATGGAGGCCCTCTACGCCGCCGGCGAGAGCGGCATGACACGAACCGAAATTTGCGGCCGCTTTGACATCACGGGAGTATCGCTCGACGAGATTCTCGAGATCGTCTCGACGCTCGCGGACCGAGAATCGGGCGCGCGCATCATCTGCGAATGCCGCGGCGAGCGCGTGGCCCTCACTGGTGACGCCGGGCGCGTGCTACCGTTGCGCCTGAGTGCCGCCGAGGGCGCCGTGCTCAACCATGAACTTGAATCGTTGGGGATCGAGCCGCAGACGGCAGCTCGGATTCGACATGCCCTTCTGCCCGAAGAGCTCGGCTATAACCAGCGCGTCTTTGACACCGTCAACCACGGGTCGCACTGGCAGCAGCTGAGCTGCGCCATTCAGGACGGTGTTCGTTGCCGCATCTCGTATCGCTCGATGGACGATGCGCGGCCACGCGAGCGTCTGGTCGACCCCTTGCGCATTACGGCAAACGGCGACCAAACATACCTGATTGCCTGGGACATCGCGGTCGATGAGCAGCGCACCTATCGCATGGATAAAATCGAGGGACTCACCTTGACGGAAGACTCCGTCGTGCCTCACACACCGGGCGTCGCATCCCTCCACGATTCCCTTGCCCGGACGCAGCGTAGCGCAAAGCTCTTGATGCCATTCGATATGGCGGAGCATCTGGACTGGGCCGGCATCACCCTAATCGAGCGCAGCGGGGCAGACATGGCAACGGTAACCGTGCATTACGGCTCCGAGCGTTGGCTACTGAGCCAGGTAATCGCAGCGGGCGGAGCCATCCGCATCTTGGATGACCCCGCCCTGTCAAAGCGTCTGTGCGATATGGCAAAAACCCTCGTCTGTCCGCTTTAGCGCCGCCGCTCGTGACGTGCGCGCCACAGTTGCAGATAGTGACCGATCTGCGCCGATTCGATGCGCTGGTAGGAGCTCGTGGGCAGCGACGTTAAGAACTTCTTTCCGTAGCCCTTCGTCACCAGGCGCGGGTCGGCCAGAATCAGCACGCCGCAATCGGTCGACGAGCGGATAAGGCGGCCGGCCGCCTGCTTAACCTCGAGCACCGCCTCGGGCAGCGAATAGCGCGCCCAAGCGCGGTCTTCGCGCAGGTTGCGCTCGCACGAGAGCGGGTCCGTGGGGCTCGAGAACGGCAGCTTGGGAATGATGACGCAACGCAGCGTCTCGCCGCTGGCGTCAAACCCCTCCCAGAAGGCCTTAAGCGCAAAAAGCGACGAGGTCGGCTCGTTGATAAACCGGTCGCGCAGGCGACGAGGAGATGAGTTGCGCTGCTGGCAGTTGAGCTCCAGACCCGCACGGGCCATCTTGGGCTCAACGCGGGCGTACAGGTCTTCCATGTCGCGCCGATTGGTGAACAGTGTGAGCACCGATCCGCCCATGGCAAGATGGGCGTCGACCAGCACGCGCTCGAGCGCCGTAAGATAGCTCTCGCGATCGCGCGGATCGGGGATATCGCCCGCAACGACTACAGCCATGTTCGAATCGAAGTCGTAGCTCGAGTCCAAGTGCAACGATGAGGATGTTGAAGCACCGATGCGATCGAGACCGACCGCGTGGTTAAAGTGTTCAAAGCTTTTGGACACCGTCATGGTCGCCGAGGCAAAGATAGCCGTGTGAACCTCGGGCAGCCACTCGGTTGCCAAGGCCTCGCCAATGTCGATGCGCTCTGCGGTCATTGACTCTCCGCCGGCACGCAGCCTGCGATTGACTTGCAGCGAATACACGTAGTGTTCATCGGTGCCATCAATGATGAGCTTGAGGTTCTCGGCCAGCTCGTGCAGGCGGCGCGAAATATCGCCCAGGTCGACAACAACCTCGGGCTTGTCGGCGGCGACGGCTTGCACCAGCGCGTCGACGCTCTTGTCAGCTTGTTCCAATGCGTCGATGGCAGTGTAGGCCGACTGTAAGAAATCATGCCAGTCGTCAGATTCGCGCAGCTCGGGGCCAATCCATAGATTGGCATTGTCATAACCCCCACGGGCACGGCGGCCGAGCTCGCGAACGCCATCGAACACGTCGGCGATTGCCATGCTCGCGCGCGCAACCGTCGACGTCGCCTTGGCAGTAAGGCCCAAATAGAGCGTAGAGCCCTCGGAGGTTGCCAAATCACGGGAGACCTGGCTTAGCGCACCGGTGCTCGAGCCACCCAGGCGCTCAAACAGAACGCGTGATTCGTCCGCCGACACCACGCGCGCCCACTGACGGCGCGCCTCGCGCTCGATAGAATGAGCCTCGTCGATTACCCAATGACGAATCGGAGGCAAAATCCTGCCCTCGGCCGCAACATTGCGGAACAGCAGGGAATGGTTGGTGACCACCACATCGGCATGCGCCGCACGACGGCGAGCGCCGTGGACCAAACATTTATCAGGGAAAAACGGGCAGAGGCGGCGAGCACACTCGCGCGAGGCCGTCGTAAAGTCGGGGCGGTTGACGCTGCGCCACCGAATGCCAAGCGAGTCGAGGTCGCCATCGGCTGATTGGCAGACGTACGCCATAATGACCGCGACCGCCGTGAGCGTGTCCGCCGGATCGCGCTTGGTGGTAATCTCGACCTGGCCTCGGCTCATGCGCTCAAGCTTGCGCAGGCACGGATAGTGGTCATACCCCTTGAGAGCGCAAAATGACAGACCACCGTCCAGTTGCTCGGCAAGTTTTGGCAGCTCATGGTACATGAGCTGGTCTGCAAGATTGTTCGATTTGGTCGCAATACCAACCGTGATGTTGTTACGGCGTGCTACCTCGGCAAAAGGCACCAGATAGGCCATCGATTTGCCGACGCCCGTGCCCGCCTCAATTACACGATGAGTGCCCGTGACCAGCGCATCGCGGACCTCGAGCGCCATCGCGATCTGCTCATCACGCGGCTCGTAGGTGGGATACATGCGATTGACCAGGCCACCTGGCGCATAGTCTGCCTCAATCTCCTCACGACTCGGCATCTTGAGTACCGGCAGTTCGTCGGCGTCCACCCGATCGTCGGCGCGATCGGCCTTGAGAACGTCAGTACGAGCGGCGCTGAGAGAGAAGATAGAACCAGGGTTCTGCCCTGCCAAGAATGAGAAGATAGGACGATAGGACCAAGGCACATCCGGATGCATGTCGGCTAGGCGCGCCATGAGGCCCTGAGGCAAGTCGGTGAGCGCCACGAGCAACACGCGCCATACGCCACACAGGGCGTCGACATCGGCATTGGCACGGTGTGATACCGAGTCACAGCCAAACAGATCGGCCATAAAAGACAGCTTGTGCGAGGCCAGGCGCGGAAGCGCGATGCGCGACAGCGCCAGCGAATCGATCCAGATATCGCTCACGTTGACGCCGCCTTTGACCGACTCGACAAACGAGCGGTCGAACGTGGCGTTATGTGCGATCACCGGGCAACCACCGACAAAATCGGCGAGAGCGGCGACGGCCTCAACGGCCGACGGGGCATCTGCCACATCGGCATTTGTAATGCTCGTGAGCTCGGTAATCTCGGCGGGAATCAGTTGCTTGGGATGCACGAAGGTATCGAAGCGGTCGACGACCTCGCGGCCCGAAAGGCGGGCCGCCGAGATCTCGATCAGCTCATTGTCCTGCACCGAAAGACCCGTGGTCTCGGTATCGAGGACGATCACATCTTCCTCGACAAGGCCGAAGGACTGCGTTTTGGCGCGTTCGGCAAGCGTGGCATAGGAGTCGATGACAAACTGCGGCGTTCCTGACGAAACCGCGTCCTCGATTAGCATGCAATGCCCGCTCGACGAAGGCCCATACGGATCAGGCTGTCACAGACCTGCGGGAACGTCATGTCGTCGGTGTGGCGGATCTCATCCGGATACAGCGACGTATCGGTCATGCCGGGAATGGTATTGGTCTCGAGGATGACGGGGCCGTCCTCACTCACAATAAAGTCGCTGCGCGAGATACCCAGGCAACCGAGGGCCTTGTGAGCAGCGCAGGCAAGCTCCTGAGCGCGAGTGTAATTCTCGGGTGAAATCTGCGCCGGAATGCGATGGATGTCCGTAGGGTCGACATACTTCACGTCCAGATCGTAGAACTCGCAGTCCTTGGGCTTACGAATCTCGACAATCGGCAGAGCGCGCACGTCGTCCCCGCCGTACACGCCGACGGTGATCTCGGTACCCTCGATGCACTTCTCGACCAGCACTTTGTCGCCGTACTCAAACGCCTTGGCGATTGCCGCGGGCAGCTCGGAGGGCTCATGGACCAGGGAAATGCCATAGCTGGAACCGTTGACGGCCGGCTTCACAAAGCAGCGCTCGCCACAAACCTCGACGATATGATCGATATCGACTTCATCGCCCACCTCGAGCGCGAGGCCGGGGGCAATGGGGATGCCCGCCTTGGCGTACAAGAGCTTAGAGACCTCCTTGTCGGCACCGCAGGCGCTGGCAAGCACGCCCGAGGCCGTGTAGGGGATACCCAGGGTCTCCATGGCGCCCTGCATGGCGCCATCCTCGCCGCCGGCACCGTGCATGGCGATAAACGCCACGTCAAAGCCGCCGGTCGCCATGGTTACCATAAAATCATCGGCAGCCGTGTCGAGCAGCTCCACCGAAGTGTAGCCGGCCTCCTTCAAGGCAACCACGACGTTCTTTCCCGAATTGAGCGAGATCTCGCGCTCAGCGGAATGACCGCCCGCCAAGACCGCTACGTGCATGTTCTCTAGGCTTTTACCCGGCATGGGCAGACTCCTCCTCTATAATTTCTGCTGCTGATACCATATTGTAGCGATACCCTCTACGTTTCCCCAAAATCGAAAGGCTTCCATGAATCCCAGGACTAAATCTCAGGACATTCGCGACTTGAGCCAAAACGATATTCGCGAGCTCGTGGCCGAGCTTGGCCAGCCCGCCTTCCGCGCGAAGCAGCTCATCGAATGGGTCTTTGAGAAGAACGTTTGTTCGTTTGACGATATGACCAACCTTCCAAAGGCTTTCCGCGAGCAGCTTAAAGAGGCTTTTGCCTTTGACACGCCGACTGAACTCACCAAGCAGGTTTCCAAAGATGGCTCTCGCAAGTATCTGCTCGAGTACCACGACGGCGTTTCCGTCGAGACCGTCGGCATGCCCCGTCGTAACAAACTTTCCGTCTGCGTTTCCACCCAGGCAGGCTGTGGCATGGGCTGTGCCTTTTGCGCTACCGGTCTCAACGGCCTCAAGCGCTCTCTGACCGCTCAAGAGATCGTCGACCAGGTACTTCATGTATCCAACGACTTTGGCGAGCGCGCCACGAGCGTTGTCTTCATGGGCCAGGGCGAGCCGTTTGCCAACTACGACGAGGTTCTCAAGGCGCTGCGAATCCTCAACGACCCCGATGGCATCGGTATCGGCGCTCGTCACCTCACCGTCTCTACCAGCGGCGTTATTCCCGGTATTCGCAAATTTGCCGACATCCCCGAGCAGTTCACGCTTGCCGTTTCCCTGCATTCCGCCATCCAGTCGACGCGCAATAAGCTCATGCCCGGTGTTAAGAAGTACACGCTGCTTCGCCTTCACGAAGCGCTTCAGCTCTACACCGAGAAGACCGGCCGCCGCCCGACCTATGAGTATGCCATGATCGAAGGCGTCAACGATACGAATCCCGAAATGCAGGCGCTCTGCGACTTCTGCGAGGGAACGCTGTGCCACGTTAACCTCATTCAGCTTAACGACATCGAGGGTAGCCCGCTCAAGCCGTCGCCGATTCATAAGGTTGAGGATCTTCAGCGTCGTCTTGAGTCCCGTGGCATCGAGACCACGATTCGTAACTCCCGTGGTAACGATATTGACGCCGCTTGCGGACAGCTGAAGCAGCGCTTCAAAGTTCAGAAGAACGCATAGGGGAGTCGCATCCCAAAACGTTTCATGTGAAACATCGAACGACCCCGGTTACAGAATATGCAACCGGGGTCGTTTCATTTATTGACCTTAATTTTGAATCAGCTGCTACCTGTCCCATTTTTTATGGCCAAAATAAGGGGTCCTTGTCTCATGAATCAGACAAGGACCCCTCAAAATATGCTGAGTAATTGTTAGGTACCTAATAGCCTACATTTTCCCATTGGTTGCTGACCCAACCTTGATTAATCTTGGGATTCTTCGTTACCTGAGCAGTACGCATGGCAACATCTTCCGTCATAACATCCATTTTCTTTTTGGAAGTATCGACGATATCTTGCGCGCCACGAAGCAAACGACCTCGAAGTTCATCGTCTGTCGCGATCTTATAGCCAGCAAAGGCACCAGCCGCGACAGTCGTCACCAATGCAATCGCTGTTAAAATCTTATTCCTCATCTTGGCCTCCTTGATCAAACTGAATCATTTCGCCAAGAATACGAGAGAGCTCTTCCTCGTCTTTAAACTCAATCTCAATCTTATTCTTTCCACGCGAGCTCTTCACACGCACATTGGTATTAAATACCTGACGAAGCACACGGGCAGCCTTTTTAAAGGACTGAGGCGTTGCAGGCCTTGGCGTCTTAGGTGTCTCTCCGGCAGAAAACAACGGAGCAAGATTTTCTGTCGCTCTTACGGAAAGGCCCTCTGTAACAACTTTCTCTGCAAGTCGAATACGCGCGTCCTCATAGGGAACTGCAAGAATCGCACGTGCATGACCAGCAGTAAGTTTGCCCTCAAAAATCATCTGCTGAACCACTTCGGGGAGATCGAGAAGACGCAGCGAGTTTGTAATTGCAGAGCGTGACTTGCTTACTGCCTTCGACAATGCCTCCTGGGTCATCCCGCTGGCATCAATGAGTTGGCGATAGCCCTTAGCCTCTTCGACGGGATTCAGATCAGAACGCTGAAGGTTTTCGATAAGAGCAAGAGCAAGCATCTCTTCATCATTTACCTCTTTAATGATGACTGGCAATTCTTCAAGGCCAGCAAGCTTTGACGCCTGGTAACGACGCTCACCAGCGATGATCTCATAGCCGTTTCCATGCTTGCGAACCAAAAGCGGCTGCAAAACGCCATGTTCTTGGATTGACTCGCTCAACTCGCGAAGTTCAGTTTCGTTAAAGTGAATTCGCGGCTGATTAGGATTGGGAACGATATCCTCAATAGGTAGTTTTGTTTCAGATGCGGCATTTGAAGCCGATGCAGCCGAACCGCCGGTCTCATACTCGGCCTCTGAGACCAAAGCATTGAGTCCACGTCCCAATCCGCCACGTTTCTTTACACTAGGCACGCTTGATCACCTCTTTTGCAAGGTTCATATATGCTTTTGCACCCTTATTTTGAGGTGCATAGGTAATTACCGGTTCTCCAAAAGACGGAGCTTCGGAGATTTTAACCGTACGGGGGATTAGCGTCTTAAACGCCTTATCACCAAAGTACGATTGAACCTCCTCAACAACCTGATTCGATAGTGAAGTACGCGAGTCATACATGGTCATAAGCACACCATAGGTGTCTAAGCCCTTGTTCAGCCGTGATTTGACCATCTTCATTGACTCAAGCAGCTTGGTAACGCCCTCGAGTGCGTAATATTCGCACTGGATCGGAATCAAAACGCTGTCTGCTGCGGTCAAAGCGTTGATAGTAAGCAGGCCGAGCGAAGGGGGACAGTCAATGAAAATAAAATCAAACTCGTCCTGAATCGGCTCAAGCAAATCTTTGAGGCGGGTTTCACGAGCAATTGCGCTTACGAGCTCAATTTCCGCGCCTGCAAGTTGAATTGTAGCCGGAATAACGAATACCTTTTTACAATTTGTATCAAGAACAAGCGATTCTGCCGGCACATCATTCAACAATGCATCATAGATGCAGTGATCAAGGTCTTCTTTTTCAATTCCGAATCCACTGGTGCTGTTTCCCTGCGGATCAAAATCGACAATCAGTGTCTTACGACCCTGCTCACCCAGTGCTGCTGCAAGGTTTACAGCTGTCGTTGACTTACCGACGCCGCCTTTTTGATTGATGATTGCAATGATACGCGTGTCTTTTGCGCTCTTAGAACGCTTAACGTCGCGAAATCCCACGGTCCCTCCTGGTGTGTATTAAAGCTGTCAAACGGAGGATGTTTCACGTGAAACATTCCGAATCGATATCAACCGCCATGTTTCACGTGAAACACTGCAAGTTGTTAGTATCCATTATGTTTCACGTGAAACATCTAGGCAAGCGGATTCTTCTTTGCCACGCCATTTGCACGAGGCAATGAGACGGATGCTGGATGACTCTTCTTAAGAACAATGAACTCCCTGTGACCCAAGCCTTCAGGCAAATCAATTGCGTCATTCAGAAGCAAAGTGAAGCCACAAATCTTAGCTGCTGACATGCCGGAAGCAAGCTCCTCATCCGAAGGATTGCCCTTGGTTATAACAAATAGCCCTCCATCCTTCAGATACGGAGCCGCATACTCAACAAGAATCGGTAGAGGGGCCAGTGCGCGGGTGGTTACAACAGAGAACTGCTTCTTATGGCTTCGAGCATATTCTTCAAGACGATCATGAACCGCATGAGCATGTTTCAATCCAAGAGCATGGACAAAGGAATTAACCGCATCAACCTTCTTGCCAACAGAGTCAATATAAGTAGCTTTACGATGCGTGGTTATGGTTAATGGAATACCAGGGAAGCCCGCACCTGTTCCCATATCGAGCAAAGCTCCCTCAGGAGCCTTGTTGATATAGGGGAGCAAAACAAGTGAGTCGAGAATATGAAGTACTGCAGCATCTTCTACGTTAAGAATACGGGTGAGATTGGTTGTCTTATTTGTTTCTAGAACCAAATCCAAATGCTGAATACATTTCCTCAGCTCAACATCAGTTACGCTCAAGGAATACTCTTTGCAATAGGAAGTTAGACGACTCAACATCTCGTCAGCCTGCTGATCAGTAAGTACTAACAACGAAAGCTCCTTTCTGACAAAAATCAGTGTATCGAGAACTTTTGACAAAAAAAGGGGACGTGGAAACCACGTCCCCTTAGCATAAGCTCGAGAAGATTATCGAGCAACAATCACCACATGGCGATCAGGGTCAGAACCCTCAGAATGAGTATCAACGGCATCATTGCCACGAAGTGCAATGTGAACCAGTCGACGCTCGTAGGCATTCATGGGCGGAAGCGAAACACTCTTATGAGTGCGGATGGCACGCTCGGCAGCAGACTGAGCCATGGAAGCAACCTTGTCCTGACGGCGACTCTTGTATCCCTCTACGTCCACTACAACCGGATACCTAAAGCCAAGTTTGCGGCTCACCAGCAAAGAGAACATAACCTGAAGGGCATCAAGGGTGCGACCATGACGGCCAATGAGAACAGCAAGGTCGGGAGCCGTTACATCCAAAATCAGCTCACCCTCGTCGCCCTCATACTCATCGATAGGAGAGTTGGCGGCATCGAAGTGCGAAAGGATGGAACGCAGGATGGAAATCGCAACATCGGCAATGGTGTCGAGCTCCTCATCGGTCAGCTCTTCACCAGCCTTGTAGCGCTGTGCAATCTCGAGATAATCGCCCGCGACCTGCGGGGCAACCTCCTCAAGCATATCCTCGATGATCTCTTCAGACATAACGTACTCCAAAAGTTAGGTACCTAAATAAGATTGATATCCCGTTACTTCTTCTTGTGCGGGCGCGGCTTCTTCTCTCGACGAGTGACCTCAACCTGCAGCGGAGCGTTCTTAAGACGCTCCTCCTCATCGGCCTTCGCCTTGTCGATGACCTTCTGCGTCACAAAAATCTGCTGGATAACCTGCCAAGCAGACGAGACGTCATAGTACAGCAGAACACCAACGGGAAGGCTCCAGCCCATCCAAAGCATCATGACCGTCATGACAACGGCCATCATACGCATGCTCTGAGCCTGCTGGCCGGTCTGGTTGCGCGACATATAGAGCTGCGGAATCAGGGTCAGGACGGCGAACAGGATCAGGCAAACCAGCGCAGGCAGTGCAACCATAAAGCCATCGGCAAAGGAAGCGCTCGGCGTGGTGGTCAGGTCGGGCAGGATGTTGAAGAACGAGAACGTGCCGTCGTTAAAGTACTGCGGCAGGTTGCGCAGCAATGTAAACAGGGCGAACAGGATAGGCATCTGAATCAGCAGCGGCAGACAGCCAGCCATGGGGTTGAACTTGTTCTCGCTGTAGAACTTCTGCATCTCCTCGGCCTGACGCTGGGGATCGTCGGCATAGCGCTCCTGGATCTCGAGCATCTTGGGCTGCAGCACCTGCATGCGAGCCGTCGACTTGGTCGACTTGAGCATGAGCGGCGTCAGCAGCAGACGGATGATGACCACCAGGATGATGATGGACAGGCCCCAGTCGACCGCAAAGGTCTGGATGAGCTTGAGCAGCTCGAAAAGGATGTTAACGATCCAATCCCACATGTAAGTTTTCCTCCGATAGCGAGTGCCCGCTAGGGCACAGGGTCATAACCGCCGACGTGCAGGGGATTGCAGCGAGCGATGCGCCTCACGGCAAGCCAGCAGCCTCTCAAAACACCGTGCTTCTCAATCGCCTGGATGGCGTATTGCGAGCACGTTGGGTAATAAATGCAGGCGTCAGGCAATAAGGGCGAAATAACCTGTTGATATATGCGAATAGGAGCGATGGCAACACGTCGCAAAACGTGATTGCTCATCGCTCCTCCCCGGCAACGCCGGCGCGCTTCATAAGCGAACGCAACGCCTTGTCCATCTCCTGCGGCGAGGAAACCCTCGTCTTGGGAGTTGCAAACAAGATGATGTCATAACCCGCAACGGGAAATCCGCAGCTGCGGGCGGCCTCGCGCATCACACGCTTAGATCGGTTGCGCACGACGGCACAACCGAGCCGTTTAGCACCAACGAAGGCGACCCTTCCGGAGTCGCCTTCGCCAACCGATTCACATATGGTCATTCGAATCAGAGGGTGATTGAAACGACGCCCCTGACTGAACACATGCTCGAAATCTTGCCGAGACTTAATAGTCTTCATGCGAGATGTGTGTATCGCTGCTAGACAGTGAGACGCTTGCGGCCCTTGGCGCGACGACGGGCGAGCACGGCACGACCACCCTTGGTAGCCATACGGGCACGGAAGCCATGGGTCTTGGCACGCTTACGCTTATTAGGCTGATACGTACGCTTCATCTTAAGTTCCTCCTGCTGCATTTCGAGTGTCCGCGGGGACGCGGACGCAGATATAGACACGTGAGCTTGAAGATTGTAGGGAAATCAATGTTCAAATGTCAAGAAATCAAAGGTAAAAGGTTGCGCAGTTCACACGGTTCCCCCATAAGCCAAGCTCGATTTAGCGGTGCATGGCAACTTTTCACGATATTTCATCGAGTTTTCAACAGGTCATGTTGGCAATGTTGAGAACTTTTCGTCCGTTTTCCAAAGTTTTCAACAGGTTTTGAAAGTTTGTCGAAAGATGAGAAACATTGCACGGTGAGCTACTATTTGTTCGAAACCTTTTGGAAGATTGCGAGCGGCATGTCTGACGACTTTTACACCATGGTCGATTCCGGAGACCCGGCACCCGACAACGAGCACATCACCGGCGTGCGCGAAGAGCGTGACGAAGGTGAACAGACGACAACGCAGGCGCCAAAAGCCATGTACGCCGCGCGCATCGCCGTCTATGACGACATGCTGTCGACACCGCGTGTGATCGTCATTGATCCGCAAGATGTCCGCACGTATTTGGAAGAGACGACCAACACCGTCTACCAGTGCATGAAAGAACAAGGTGGCCATATCTCGCTCATGGTCATCCGCGAGATTGTCGAAAACTTTATCCACGCACACTTTGCAGAGCCCATCATCTCGATTCTGGACGGCGGAGACACCATCCGCTTTGCTGACCAAGGACCCGGCATCGACGACAAGGAACGCGCTTTCGACTTTGGCGTTACCAGCGCAAACAGCAAGATGAAGCGCTATATCCGTGGAACCGGAGCAGGGTTTCCCATGGTGCAGGAGTATTTGGAAAACGCCGGCGGTGCCGTATCCATCGAGGACAACATGGGCAACGGCACCGTGGTTACGGTAAGCCTGAACCCTAAACGCGTGCAGGAAATCGAGCGTGCCGGCGGACGCGGCGCTGCCGTGCGGCCCGAGACGGAGCAGCCCACATATCCCCTGCCGGGAGCTTTTGCGCAGCAGCCCGTGGCAACGCAGCAGATGCAGCCCCCCGTGGGACAGATGCAGCAGCCCGGAATGCTTCCCACACAAGAACCCCAGGCGGCATCTATGTCGATGCCGCCAAGCATGCCAGAGACCATGCCGCTGGCGGATCAGGATACAGCAGCAATGCAGCAGGCGACAGGGGCACCGGGTGGCCAGCAAATGGGCTATCAGCCGTACCAACAGGGATATCCATATCAGCAGATGCCGCCACTGGGGTATGGCCAGCAGTTCCCGCAGCAGTACCAGCAGGGATATCAGCAGCCGTACCAGCAGATGCCGCAGCAGCAGTACAACCCTTGGACCCAGCAGATGTCTCCACAGCCTTACCAACAGTGGCCTCAAAGTTTTCAACAGCAAATGCCGCCGATGCAGAGTTCTCAACAACCAGCAGCTCAAATGATGTATCCTAATGCAGCAAATCAGTATGCGCAGCCACAACCGGACGTGTTCGTAAGCGATCGCGGCAACGCCGCGCTGGGCTATCTGGCGCAAAATCAAGCGTGCGGTGCAACCGATCTGGCGAGGACGTTTGGAAACTCGGCCCCCACTTGGTCACGCACGCTCAATGACTTGGCGCAGGCCGGCTTGGTCATCAAGCATGGCCAGAAATACCATCTGACCGAACTCGGCGCCGCTCGCGTGCGAGCTCAGAGCTAAAGAACGGGAGAGACAGTGGACGAGGAAGCAAGCATCATCCTGGGGGATGCCATCGCCTTTTGCCAGCGCGACGGCCAAGATGCACGCCTCATCAACATGCTGGGGCAATCGCGGGCCATAAGCCTGACCGAAGATACGCTCACGATCGAGGCCCCCTCGCGCTTTGCCATCGCGCAGCTCAAAAAGCATCAGCCGACTATTGAGGCCTATCTGGAAGAAATCGCCTTTGCACCGATCGCGCTCGACATCGTGGCACCGCAAGGCGCCGCAACGGAATCCGCTGCCGCGACGGCGCCCGCCACGGCTCCCGCCGCTTCCCCGGCGGCACCGACCTCCGCAGGCGACGTGCCGACAATCGAGCACCAGCACAGCGATGTTTCCCGTGAAACCATGGCACCGTTGCCGACCGCGGCGGCGACGTCAACGAACGCACCCGTCACGCACATGCCCATCGCTCACGACGCAGCGGCGGGCGCGGATTCGGGCATTGCAATCAAGAACACGCTCTCGGCCGATGATTTTCGTCGCATGATGAACCAGATGAAGGGCGGAGCGCCGACTAAATCCACGCAAGCTGCGACCCCCGCTTCACCCATACCGGCGCCGACCGTGCCGGCCGAGCAGAATACGGATGGAGCCCCGCTCGCCGCGAACTCAAAATTTACCTTTGAGAACTTTGTCTACGGCCCCGAAAACAGCCATGCCTATCGCTCGGCACTCAAGTTTGCCGCCCTCGCGGACGAGCGCGGCACATGCACATCACTGTTCATCTACGGCAAATCGGGCCTGGGCAAGACGCACCTGCTGCTTGCCATCAAAAACGAGCTCGCCGAGAAGTCGCCCGAGATCAAGGTCAAGTATGCCAACTCCCAGGCATATCTGGACGACCTGATGACCGAGTTCGACCGCCAAAAGAAGAGCAACGCCCCCATCATGCAGGCGTACCACGGCGTGGACGTGCTCATCATCGATGACATCCAAAACATCATCGGCAAGCGCGCAAGCGTGGACTACTTTTTCCAGCTCATGGACGAGTTCATCCGCAACAACAAGAAGGTCGTCATCGCGGCAGACCGCGCCCCCAAGGACCTGAGCATGGACGAGCGCCTGACCAGCCGCTTCAACGCCGGCATGCTCTGCCTGGTCGCAGAGCCCAGCTACGAGATGAAATACAAGATCTTGCAGCGCTATTACGAGAACACCATCGTCGCCGCTCCCGAGGCAGGCGACGACTCGCTGCTGGCGGCCTATGGGGGCGACGGCGGGCACCTGACCGACGAGCACTTTAAACACATGGCCGAGGTCTCAGGCACCAACATCCGCGAACTCGAGAGCTTTTGCGAGCGCTGCGCCGGCGAGGCGGGCGACCGTGAGCGCGAGGGCGGGGAGCTCACCTTTGACGATATCGACGCCATCGCCAGCCAGTACTTCGACACATCGGCCAAAAAGATCAACGTCCAGACGGTTCAGTCCGTCATCGAAGAGCAGTACGGCGTGACGCACGAGGAGCTCATCGGCCCGCGTCGCAACGCCAATATCGCCAAAGCACGCCATATCGCTATCTACCTGGCCATCGAGATGTGCGAAATGACGACCACGGCGGTGGGCGCCGAATTTGGCAACCGCAACCACTCGACCGTCAGCACGAGCTACAAAAAGGTCCAGAAGATGATCCAGGAAGACCGCACCGTCACCGAAGACCTCAAGTCGCTGCGCGATAAAATTACACTGCGCTCGTAGGGAAATAGAGACACCTGTTGAAAACTTGTCGAAACCACGGGCATAAGGTGTCTAAAACCCAACCCGCGGTGATGAAAAGTTTTGCGCAGGTTTTGAACGTGGAAAACCACCCCTGTTGCACACAGGTTGCTGTCGATTCTCTTTCTGGGTCTGACCTGCGTCTTTGGGAGTAATCAACAGTTTCGTCAGTGCTATTACTATTATTAAGATATTTATATCTATAGAAAGGTATTAAAAGATGAAGTTCACCGTCAGCCAGGGCTCGCTTACACAAGCCATCGGCGTCGTTATGAAGGGTGTCGCTTCGGCATCCACCCTTCCCATCCTGTCGGGCGTGCTCGTCAAGGCGCAAGACGGCATCTTGGAATTCCAGACCTCTAACTACACCATCTCGATCCGTCATCGCATCGCGGCGCATGTCGAAGAAGAGGGCGAGATGGTTATTCCCTGTAAGATGCTCTCCAATATCACCAAGACTCTCCCCGATGCCCCGGTCACCTTTGAGCTGTCCGAGCGCCAGGTGCTGATCAGTTGCGAGAAGAGCTCGTTCCGCCTGAACACGCTCGATGCCAATGACTTCCCTGAGTTTCCGGCCTATGCCATCGAGAGTGCCGTGGAGCTGCCGACCGATATCTTGTCCGAGATGGTCGGCCGCGTGTGGCGCGTCACCTCGACCGACAAGGCTCGCCCCATCCTGGGCGGCGTGCACATGAAGGTCGAGAACAACACCGTGCGCCTGGTGGCGACCGATTCCTTCCGCTTGGCCGTGTGCGATACGCAGGTCGAGACCTCGACCCTCGAGGGCTCCTTTGAGCTCAACGTTCCGGCTGACGCCTTTAACGACGCACTGAACATCATGGCCAGCCAGGCGACCATCATGATCGGGGCTACCGACACCCAGGTCGTCTTTGAGGCCGGCAACACCACCTACGTGTCGCGCCGCATCGAGGGCGTGTACCCCAACTACAAGCAGCTCATCCCCGATTCGTGCGTGACGAGCGTCAAGATTGACGTCGCCGCCTTTAACGCCGCCCTCAAGCGCGTGGCCGTTATCGCGAGCGCCAACCCCGCCGTCAAGTTCGAGATCGATGTCGAGAACGGGCAGATGGGCCTGTCCTCCATTTCCAATGACCAGGACCTTGCGCAGGAGACGATCGATGTCGAGGCCGAGGGCGAGTCGGGCACCATCGCCTTCAACTACCACTACATCTTCGGCTGCCTCAATGCCCTGTCCAAGGAGAAGGAGATCACGCTGGAGCTCAAGAGCTACTCGCAGGCGGGCATCTTCAAGTCCTACGACAAGATCAACTACCTGTACCTGGTCATGCCGGTTCGCATCTAGCGCTGCGCCATGACCATGTTCGCCCGCGATCTTTCCGTCGCGCACTACCGCAGTTTCGAGAGCTATCGTCTTGCCCTGGACGAGGGCGTGACGATACTTGCGGGACCCAACGCGGCGGGAAAGACCAATCTCATAGAGGCGCTGCAGCTGCTGACGAGCGGCGCCTCGTTTAGGCATCCGACCGCAGCCGAGCTCGTCCATGATGGCGTGGGCTCGTGCAAGATCGAGCTGAGGCTCGAGGGCGACGGCCGCGTACTTGATATGGGATTGAGCGCGGAGGACGGTAAACGCTCGTTTAGCCGCAACGGCAAGAGATGCTCTGCCGCCGGTGTGCGCGGGGTTCTGCCGAGCGTGCTGTTTTGCCCCGACCATCTGGACATGGTTAAGCGAGGCGCCAGTGTGCGCCGCGCCGCCCTCGACGACTTTGGCATGCAACTGAGCGCACGCTATGCCGATCTTGCGAGCACCTATGGTCGCTGCGTGACCCAGCGTAACGCCTTGCTCAAGGAGGCCTGGTGCTGCCGCGAGATGCTCGGCGCGTGGAACGATTCGATTGCCCGCGCGGGCGCGGCTCTGCTCGTGCACCGGTTGGCCCTGCTCGACCGGCTGGCGGGCCATGTGCGTACTGCCTACGGGCAAGTGGCGTCCGGTGAAGCCGCCAACGTGTCCTATGCGTCCACGCTGGGGGATTTGCCCCAGGTCGATGATCGCGAAGAGCTGAAGGGCTGGGCGTACGAGCGCATGCTGGCTGCCCTTGATGAGCACGCCGACGAGGAAATTCGCCGCGGCGTGACGTTGGTGGGACCGCATCGCGACGAGATTGAGTTTGCTGTGGCGGGTCGCTCCGCCCGTTCATTTGCCAGCCAAGGTCAGCAGCGAACGTTGGTTCTGGCCTGGAAGGTGGCGGAGGTGGCCGTGGCTCGCGATGTCCTGGGCACCGCCCCACTGCTGCTTTTGGACGACGTGATGAGCGAACTCGACGGCGAACGCCGCGGTGCTTTCCTGCGGCTGATCGGCGATGATATCCAGACGGTCATAACCACGACCAACCTGGGGTACTTTACCGATGACCTGCTTGATCGAGCCAAGGTGGTGAGCATGGGTGAGACGTGCTAATTACGAGCGCGAGAGCGAAACGGTCGCCTTCAGTGGCTTTTTGAACGCAGAGCGCCAGCGCATCCTGGCGGCTGCGACCCCTGAGCGCCGTGCGCAGATGGAGGCCGCCGAGGAGTCGCGCGCGGTCTATCGCGCGTGGAACGCGGTGTGCTCGGGCACGCGCGAGGGGCGGCATGTGACGGGCCTGCGCTACCTGCCCGAGTCCAATGAGCTGCTGGTATATCTCGACTCGCCCTCGTGGACGCAGGAAATGACGTTGTTGCGCGAGATCATCCGCGCGCGCATGGAGCGCGCCGGTGCGCATGTGGATGGCCTGGTGTTCAAAACCACCGCGCCCGGTCACACGCCGCCCGCCGCCAAGGAGCGCCTTCGCCCAGCGGCGACCGAGCGCCCGCCGGCCCCACACGCCGACCTCAGCGATGCCGAGCGCACCGAGATTGAGCGCCAAGTGGCGCCCATCGAAGACCAAAAACTGCGCGAGGCCCTCGAGAACGCCATGAGAGCCAGTGCCGAGTGGGCCAAGGGCGTGCAAAGCAAAAAAGAGCCTTAAATCGCATCTGGTGGCCTTGTAGAGCCAAATACCCTCGTTCCCGAGGGTATTTTTTTACGATAAACTAGTAAGGCTGTACACATTTTCTTGACTGAAGGAGGACGTGTGGCAAACGAAAACGATTACGATGGCGGCGAGATTAAGATTCTCGAAGGTCTCGAGGCCGTTCGTAAGCGCCCGGGCATGTATATCGGCTCGACGAGCGCCAGCGGTCTGCATCACCTGGTGTGGGAGATCGTTGACAACTCCGTCGACGAGGCCATGGCCGGTTTCTGCACCGAGATCCAGGTGACGGTCCACGCCGACAACTCCATCACGGTCGTCGACAACGGGCGCGGTATCCCCGTCGACGAGCACCCTGTTAAAAAGATCCCGACGCTCGAGGTCGTCATGACGATTTTGCACGCCGGCGGTAAGTTCGATAATTCGGCCTATAAGGTCTCGGGCGGCCTGCACGGCGTTGGCATCTCCGTCGTCAACGCACTGTCCAAGCGCGTGGTCGTTCAGGTTCGTCGCGACGGCAACACCTACGAGATGGAGTTCTCGCGCGGCAAGACCGTCAAGAAGATGGAGGTCGTGGGCACCTCGGATTCGACGGGCACCACCGTCACCTTCTGGCCCGACGACGAGATCTTCGAGACCTGCATTTACGATTTCGATACGCTGCACAACCGTCTGCAGGAGACGGCGTTCCTCAATAAGAACCTCAAAATCGTGCTGACTGACGAGCGCGAGTCTACTCCCCACGTGGAGGAGTTTTGCTACGAGGGCGGCATCATCGACTTCGTCAAGTTCCTTAACGAGGGCAAGGACGTCCCCGAGGCCTTTAAGGAGCCTATCTACATCGAGGGCAAATCGGACCCGGACGCACCTGTGGCCAAGATGGGCGAGGTTGAGGTTTCCCTGCAGTGGAATAGCGGCTACGGCGAGAACGTCATGTCGTTTGCCAACGACATCTACACCCCCGAGGGCGGCATGCACCTTGAGGGCTTCCGCACCGCGCTCACCCGCGTGATCAACGACTATGCGCGCAAGCAGAACCTGCTCAAGGAAAAAGACGCCAATCTGACCGGCGACGATGTGCGCGAGGGCCTTTCGGCCGTTATCTCGGTCAAGCTGCCCGATCCGCAGTTTGAGGGCCAGACCAAGGCCAAGCTCGGCAGCTCCTATATGCGCGCGCTGACGCTCAAGATCGTGACCGACGGCCTCGCCGATTACTTGGAGGAGCATCCCAAGCCCGCCCGCGAGATCGTCAAGAAGGCGCAACAGGCCTGCAAGGCGCGCAACGCCGCCCGCAAGGCGCGCGAAGCGACCCGTCGCAAGAGCCTGCTCGAGACGGCGTCCCTGCCCGGTAAGCTCGCTGACTGCTCGGTGCGCGATGCCGAGCTGACCGAGCTCTTCATCGTAGAGGGCGACTCGGCAGGCGGTTCGGCCAAGGACGGCCGTCGCCGAGACATCCAGGCGATTCTGCCCCTGCGCGGCAAGATTTTGAACGTCGAGCGCGTTGGTGACCATCGCGCGTTCTCGAGTGACACCATCCAGTCGCTGATTACCGCGATCGGCTGCGGCGTCACGACGAGCGCCGGCGACGGCGGCGATTTCGATATCACCAAGGCGCGCTACCACAAGATCATCATCATGACCGATGCAGACGTCGACGGCGCGCATATCCGCATCCTGCTGCTGACGTTCTTCTACAAGTACATGCGTCCGCTGATCGATGCCGGCTACGTCTATGTTGCCTGCCCGCCCATCTTTGGCATTAAGGTGCGCAACAAGATCCACTACGTGTATCCCAACGGCCGCCAGCCCGAAGACGAGATCCTGCGCGATACCATCCAGAGTCTGGGCCTGAACCCCGATGATAACGACGAGGACGGCAAGGCCAAGGACGGCAAGATCACCAAAAAGCGCAAGGGCTATACCGTCCAGCGCTACAAGGGCCTGGGCGAGATGGACCCCAAACAGCTTGCCTCGACGACGATGGACCCAAAGACCCGCATTCTGCAGCGTGTGTCGATCGAGGACGCCGTGGTGGCGGACCGCGCCGTGCGCGAGCTGATGGGTTCCGAGGTCGGCTATCGCCGCGAGTACATCGAGAAGCATGCACATGACGCACGATTCTTAGACGCCTAATCCCTGCGGCTTTCCCAGCCACCGCACCTTCGCCCTCAATCGTCGGTCGCGTACCCAAGTACGCTTCCCTCCTCTTTCGGGCGAATCTGCGGCACCTGGAAAAGCCGTCTCCGTGGTTGGGAACTAATGGACCACGCAAACCATGAGGAGGTAACGTGGCAGACGATATCAACAACAACGAGGGTATGGGCGAGGCCGGCGATGCCGGTATGCCCGATGATCTGAAGCGCCTGCTTGCCCGTGCTGAGCAGGGCGAGGACGGCGATCCGGACGCCTATAACCCCGATGCCGATGATGATGAGGAAGAGGACGACGACGGTGAGCTCGAGGAGAGCTTTGGCGAAGTCGATCGTGGCGCCTCGGCCGGCGAGGACATCAACGGCGGCCAGCTCCAGATTTCGGAGTTCGGTCGCGAGATGAAGCAGTCGTTCATCGAGTATTCGATGTCGGTTATCACAGCGCGTGCCCTGCCGGACGTGCGCGACGGCTTAAAGCCGGTACACCGCCGCATCCTGTACGCGATGAACGAGAGCGGCATCTACCCCAACCGCCCACACAAAAAGTCGGCCTGGACGGTCGGCGAAGTTATCGGTAAGTACCACCCGCACGGTGACTCTGCGGTCTACGAGGCCATGGTCCGCCTGGCGCAGTGGTTCTCCATGCGCACGCCGCTCATCGACGGTCACGGCAACTTCGGCAACATCGATGGCGACGGCGCGGCGGCCATGCGTTACACCGAGAGCCGCCTGGCCAAGCCCGCCATGGAACTGCTGCGTGACTTGCAGAAGGATACCGTCGACTGGCAGCCCAACTACGATGAATCGCTCGCCGAGCCCGTGGCACTGCCTGCGCGCTTCCCCAACCTGCTGGTCAACGGCAGCCAGGGCATCGCCGTCGGCATGGCCACCAACATCGCCCCGCATAACCTCACCGAGGCGATCGAGGCCACCTGCTACCTGATCGACAACCCCGACGCCACCGTCGACGAGCTCATGCAGATCATGCCCGGTCCGGACTTCCCCACCGGCGCCATCATCATGGGCAGCGCCGGCATTAAGCAGAGCTACGAGACCGGCCGCGGCTCCATTACCGTGCGTGCCAAGGCACATGTGGAGTCCACCAAGACCGGCCGCAGCCGCCTGGTCTTTACCGAGATTCCCTACATGGTCAACAAGGGCACCCTGCAGGAGAAGATCGCCCAACTCGTCAACGACAAGCGCATTGAGGGCATCTCGGATATGCGCGATGAGTCCAACCAGAAGGGCATCCGTCTGGTCATCGAGCTCAAGAAGGGCGTCATTCCGCAGGTCGTGCTCAACAACCTGTATAAGTACACCTCGCTGCAGACGACCTTTGGCGCCAACAACCTGGCACTCGTCAACGGCGTTCCCAAATGCCTGAGCCTGCGCGAGATGCTGCAGCACTACATCGCCCACCAGGTCGACGTCGTCACCCGCCGCACCCGCTTCGACCTTAAGAAGGCCCAGGCCCGCGCGCATATCCTCGAGGGCTACCTGATGGCCCTTGACCATATCGACGAGGTCATCAGCATCATCCGCTCCTCGCAGACCGACTCCGAGGCCAGCAGCCGACTGATCGAACGCTTTGGCTTTACGCCCGAGCAGACCACGGCCATCCTCGAGATGAAGCTGCGCCGCCTGACCGGCCTGGAGCGCGACAAGATCCAAGAAGAGTTGGACGGCCTGCGCCGCGCCATCGCCTACTACGAGGACCTGCTGGCGCACGAGGAGAAGATTCTGGGCGTCATCAAGGAAGAGATGCGCGAGATCTCCAAGAAGTTTGGCGACAAGCGCCGTACCGAAATCAGCCAGGTTGAGAAGGACCTGGATGTCGAGGACCTCATCGCCGACGAGGATATGGTCGTGACCATCACCCACACCGGCTACGTTAAGCGTATCCCAGTGGCTGCCTACCGTGCCCAGAAGCGCGGTGGCAAGGGCGTGTCGGGCGTCAACCTCAAAGAGGACGACGTTATCGATGAGATGTTCATCGCGTCCACGCACGAGTACGTGCTGTTCTTCTCGAGCAAGGGCAAGGTCTATCGCCTGAAGGTGCACGAGCTGCCGGTGGGTACGCGCCAGGCGCGCGGTACCGCGATCGTCAACCTGCTGCCCTTCGAGGAAGGCGAGAAGATCGCGAGCGTCATCAGCTGCCGCGAGTTCCCGGCCGACGAGTACCTGATGTTTGCCACCAAGAGCGGCATGGTCAAAAAGACCGTGATGAGCGCATATGACCGCAGCCGTCGCGACGGCCTGATCGCTATCAACCTGCGTGACGACGACGCGCTGCTGAACGTGCGCCGCGTGCGCGAGGGCGACAAGATTATCCTGGCCACCACCGCGGGCAAGGCGATCATGTTCTCCGAGGAGCAGGTGCGCGCCACCGGCCGCGATACCAGCGGCGTTCGCGGTATCGGTCTGAAGGACGGCGTGAGCGTTCTGGGCATGGAAGTTACTAACGGCAACGGCGATCTTTTCGTCATCACCGAGCGCGGCTACGGCAAGCGCACGCCGGTCGCGGACTACCCGGAGCAGAATCGCGGCGGTCAGGGCGTCTACACCATTCAAATGACCGAGCGTAAGGGTAACCTCGCGGCCATGAAGACGGTGGGCCCGCAGCACGAGCTGTTCATCGTGACGGAGGGCGCGACGGTCATTCGCGTCAAGACCGACGAGATCAGCCAGACCGGCCGCGCCACCCAGGGCGTCAAGATGATGACCGTCGACGACAACGACCGCGTATGCGCTGTCGCCCGCATGACGGCAGCCAAGGAAAAGCCCGAAGGCGAAGCCACAGAAAACGGCTCTGCTTCCGAAGAAACCCCTGTCGATCTAGGCGACGGCAACGACATGCCAGAAGATCTCCTCGACGAGTAAGAGGCCCTGGCTGGTAGAAAATATCAGACCCCATATATCGGCGGTCGGCGCACTGCGCGCCGACCGCTTTTTTGAAAACCTTGGGACTCGTGTTCGCCCCGGTCGCACGGCGGCATGTGAAGTCGATCGCGAGTTCCGCACGAGCCAGAGAGCACTTAATGTGCTCTCTGTGCGAGTCAGGACTGTCCGAGTAGGCGACTTCACATGCCGCCGTGCGACCGGGGCGAACACCCTTCAAAGATTTTCAAAAAAAGTTGTTGACGCGCGCGTAACGACTCGTCTAATATATCCCTTGCGCGATGGACCTGTAGCTCAGTTGGTTAGAGCGTCCGGCTGATAACCGGGAGGTCACAAGTTCGAATCTTGTCAGGTCCACCACTTTCTTTCGCAATAAACACCCCAGCGAGAGCCGAGTCGCCGCTGGGGTGTTTATTACTGTCTCCGTGGGGGTTTAGCTCAGCTGGGAGAGCGCGGGCTTTGCAAGCCTGAGGTCAGGGGTTCGATCCCCCTAACCTCCACCATGATGGACCTGTAGCTCAGTTGGTTAGAGCGTCCGGCTGATAACCGGGAGGTCACAAGTTCGAATCTTGTCAGGTCCACCATCAAAACTGTGAAGAGCCCTGGGGCGTTGCCTCGGGGCTTTTTTCTTGTCTGCGATAAATCTCATTTTGGTTTTGTGTGCTGTGCGAAAGATTGGGTAGTATAGCTATTCAATGCGGCGGGCTGCCGCGTGTTAACCGCTACGTACCGGAGGTGTTCCATGGTTCGTGTCGACATAGAGACCATCGTCATGGCCGCCGGTCCCGTGCCATCGCTTATCGTGCTTCGCGAGCGCTGCAGCAAATCGGACTCGCCCGCGCCGTTGCGTTCCCTTTCCATTCAGACTGGTTCGTTTGAGGCTGCTGCCATTAGCCGTGGCATCGATAGCGGCCGCGCCGAGCGCCCGATTACCCATGACCTGTTGCTCGATACTGTTAGCGCCCTGGGCGCCAAGCTCGAGCGCATCGAGATCGTTCGCGCCGAGCCGCCGGTGTTCTACGCGACGATCGTCGTACTGGTCGATGGTGACGAGCGCAAGATCGACGCCCGTCCCAGTGATGCCATTGCCCTTGCCGTGCGCAGCAATGCTCCCATGTTTGTGGAGGACGACATCATGAATCGCCTGGGCACCGTTTCTGCCCATGCCGAGGAAGTTGACGACGAGCAGGAGTTCGAGAAGTTCGACGAGTTCGTCCATACGCTCTCCCCCGATGACTTCTAAATGCGGGGCGGCAGGGTTGCGGAGCGTTCGCTGATGGCCGGCGGCATGTCGGCTGAGGCGGCGGCCATTGCACGCGAGGCCCAGATGCGCTCGGAGGCTTCTGAGGCGGCTCGCATTGCCTATGTGACGCAGGCCCGCACGCTTCGCGAGCGCCGTGGTTCGTTTATCAAGATGGTTGTCATCTCCGTCCTTGTCGCGGCAATCTGCTCGCGCCTTCGTGGTACAGTTGGTGCGCTTGGGTTTTCGATCTCTACGGGCCTGGTGATCTGGGGTGTGGTCGACGCGGTAATGCTGACCAGTCAGATCAAGGTGCTCGACAAGCGCGCGATGGATATGATGCGCGCCCGCGACGCTGCCGCCAGGATCGCCGCCGAGGCACAGGAACTGTAACGACGCCAGACTCGATGGGAAGGTCTAAAGATGGCACAGGATATGCAGGACGCCGGTAACGTCTCCGCCGAGCTCGACGCCATGGTGTGCGATCTGATCGGCGCGTTCTTGGACGACCTTGCCGCCGGTGAAAACCCTGGCGTGGTCGTGGCAATTGAGGACGCCGCTTCCAACCGTTATCTGGCGGCGCTCGATGAGGATGGCGAAGAGGCGTGCCTGGAGGCTGCCACCAACTTTATCTCCGAGCACAAGATGGGTCTTAAGGACGAGGGCCTGGGCCGTATCGTCCGCTATGCCATCGGCTATACCGGCTGCGTCGAGATTGACGGTGGCTACCACGACGCTCTGCTCGTGAGCTTCTTTGAGACTACGCTCGAGAGCGGTTTTTCGGCATATGTGCTGTATGAGGGCATGGGCGCCGGCGATGGTTTTATGTGGAGCGACCCTGAACCTGCAGGTGAGGAAACCCCTCTCATCTAAAATCGCTAAAATAAACGAGTTTTCGGTAAAAGGCTCAATATTCCCGCCGAGCGTTGTGTTGCTAGGCGGGTCGCATACGCGTGCCGTTTGTATATGGATAGAAGATAGGGGAACTACATGCGCGTAGACAATCTGAGAAACATCGCCATCATCGCCCACGTCGACCACGGCAAGACGACGATGGTCGACAAGCTCCTGCGTGCCACGGACGCCTTCCGTGCCAACCAGCAGGTCGAGGACCGCGTCCTGGATTCTAACGACCAGGAGCGCGAGCGCGGCATTACGATTCTCGCCAAGAATATCTCTATCGAGTACAAGGACGTTAAGATCAACGTCATCGATACCCCGGGCCACGCCGACTTTGGCGGCGAGGTCGAGCGCGTGCTGCGTATGGCCGACGGCGCCCTGCTGCTGGTCGACGCCTTTGAGGGCCCCATGCCCCAGACCCGCTTTGTGCTGCGTCACGCTATCGACACCGGCCTTAAGATCATGATCGTCATCAACAAGATCGATCGTCCGGGTGCCAACCCCGAGAAGGCCTATAACGACTGCCTGGACCTTATGGCCGACCTGGGCGCCACCGACGACCAGCTTGAGTTCGCCATGGAGCACGTGGTCTACGCCAGCGCCATGAATGGCTTTGCCCGCCTTGATCCCAACGACGGCAACATGGACATGTATCCGCTGCTCGATATGATTATCGACGACATGCCCGCGCCCGAGGTTGACGAGAACGCCCCGCTGGCCATGCAGTGCGTGACCATCGACCACTCCAACTTCGTTGGCCGTATCGGCATCGGTCGCGTGTACTCCGGCACCATCCACCAGGGCGATCAGATCCTGGTTGTCAAGAACGACGGCTCCAGCGCTACCGCCACCGTCAAGCAGCTCTTTACCTTCGACTACCTGGGCCGCACCGAGTGCCAGGAAGTCGGCGCCGGTGACATCGCCGCCGTCGTGGGCATCGATCGCACCGATATCGGCGATGTCTACACCGATCCCGAGAACCCCGTTGAACTCGAGCCCATCGAGATTGACCCTCCGACCTTGTCCATCGTCTTTGAGGCTTCGACTTCCCCGCTCGTCGGCCGCGACGGCGACATCGTGGGCGCCCGTCAGCTCAAGGAGCGCCTGTTCAACGAGGCCGAGAACAACGTGACCATGAAGATCGAGGAGCTCGAGGACAAGAGCGGCGTCGAGGTCTCGGGCCGCGGCATCCTGCACCTGTCCGTCCTGATGGAGTCCATGCGCCGCGAGGGCTTTGAGTTCCAGGTCGGTCGTCCCCGCGTTCTGTTTAAGAAGGACGAGAACGGCAACAAGATGGAGCCTGTCGAGCAGGCCGTCGTCGAGTGCCCGGACGAGTACTCGGGCAAGGTCGTTGAGGTCTTCGGTACCTCCGGCGGCATCATGACGAGCATGGATACCTCGGGCATCGTGACGCACCTCGAGTTTAAGATCCCGACCCGCGGCATCATGGGCCTTAAGAACCGCATCATGAACGTCACCCACGGCGAGGGCGTGTTCTATCACACCTTCCTGGAGTATGGTCCTTACGCCGGCGAGATCGGCAACCGTCAGAACGGCGCCATGATCTCCATGACCACCGAGAAGGCCGTTGCCTATGCTCTGGGTACGCTGCAGGAGCGCGGCCAGCTGTTTGTTGAGCCGGGCACCGAGTGCTACGAGGGCATGATCGTGGGCGAGCGCAGCAAGGCCGGCGACATGGTCGTCAACATCGCCCGTACCAAGAACCTGGGCAACCAGCGTTCCTCGACCTCCGATATCTCCGTTCAGCTGGTGCCGCCCCGCACCTTCTCGTTGGAGGAGGCTCTGGAGTACATCGCCGACGACGAGCTGGTCGAGATTACTCCCAAGAACATCCGCCTGCGCAAGCGTCTGCTCAACGCCACCGACCGCAAGAAGGCTGCCGTCCGCGCTGGCCAGGTAAACAAATAAGCGCTGGGCTTTATAGCGTCTAACAAGAAAGGGCGTCGACCGCGATGGTCGGCGCCCTTTTTGGTGCAGGGGGCAGGTTCGTTTGCGCCGCCACAAAGGTGCTTGGCATCTTTGTGGCGGTTAGCTGCTAAGCGGTGGGGAGTCCCGGCGTGTTAGTCGGCTGCTGCGGCTTGAGGCGGGCGTTGCGCCAGATGATCTGGATGATGTAGCCGAGCATAAAGACAAAGGCCACGCCGCTGATGAAGCCGCCTACGAGGGGAAGACCCGTGAGGGCGCCTGCGATCACGCCGCCCACAGCCGCCATGGCGTAGCGGTTCTGGCTGTTTCCGACCATGCGCGCGATCGCGCACCCCGCAAAGGCGCTCGACACCAGTGCGATGCCGATAACGCCGCACAAGAGGGCTCCGGCAAGCGACAGACCGGCGATAGAGATAATCAGCAGTAGGACGGTGGGGACGACAGCAATCGTACCCAGAAGACCGCTCACCCACAGGGGTGTGGGGCGCTGGTGGAGCATGCCGGCGGCGCCGGCGGTCGCGCGCGGAAAGACGAGCTCGAGCAGCAGAGCGACAAGGCAAGTCGAAAGTGCCGCGGCGACGATACCGCCGATGACATCGTTAACGGTGGAAGTATTCTCGTTCTCGGTGCGGTCGATCTTAAGCGCGCCGACCTCGGCTCCCGCGGCGCGCTCGGGGTCCTCGGAGACGTGCGCGTTCACGGTGCCGGTGATGTGGGCGTTCTTGCCTAGGATGAGCTTGTCGGCCCAAACCTCGACATCGCCCTCGACGGTGCCATCGATGGTCACCGTATCGCCCGCGACCGCTGCCGACCTGGCGGAGCCGCGCAGGGCAACCGTCTCACCCATCGCATAGAAACAGTTGGCGGTGCTACCGGTGTTGAGCACAACGTGCTGGCCAGCGACGGTCACGCTGCCATCAACCGTGGTCTGGGCGATGTCGATGGTGCGTGCCGCCAGACGGACGGCGCCGCCAACCGTGCAGTCGCGGATCGAGAGGGTATCGCCCGCGGCGATGATATCGCGGTCGATGGAGGCATCATCCAAGTTGAGCGCCTGGCCGGCCCAGTACAGGTCACCCTCGACGCCGGACGGATTGGCGTCATTGTCGGTCGCAAGTACGTTGCCTGCGGTGTCCGTGCCGGCGAACGACGCCGTGGGAAGTGCGGTGAGCGCCAGCGCGATGAGCGCGAATGCCATAAATAGGCAGCGACGCATCTTGTGTGACGGCGCCGCCGCGGTTTGATTGAAAGCCATGGTTGATCCTTTTGTTAGGTGTTCGGCATATACCTAACAGGGTACCCAACGCGCGGGCGCTCTAAAAGAACCTCTCGGTTGCATTTCGAAGGATGGGCCCGCGCAATCTACTTTTTACGGTGCAAAAAGCGCGCGATGTCTTCTTCGGTGGGGCTTTTGATGTCAAAGCGCAGCGAGAGCCAGCGCAGGCCCATGGTCACGGCAACGCATACGACCAGCGCGGCGACATTGCTCATGATGCCGCTCATAACGAGACACACATAGCTTGTCGATCCGGCGATGGCAGCGATGGCATAAAAGTTAGTACGTTGGAAAATGCCCGGAACCACGCCCATAAAGCCGTCGCGCAACATGCCGCCGCCCACCGCGGTGAAAAAGCCCATCATGATGCACACCGCCGGCGCAAAGCCGTAGACCAGCGCCTTGTCTGCTCCAGTGGCGGCGTAGATGCCGACCGAGATGATGTCGAGCAGGGGAATGAGTTTTTCGGGCTTGTCGACGATAGCCGGGAAGATATAGATGATGGCTGCCGTGGCAATGGAAAGCGGGAGCGCCATCGGCTGGTTGAGGATGTAGACGTTGCCCACCTGCAGCGTCATGTCGCGCAAGAGACCTCCGCCCAGGCCGCAGACTACCGCGAGCGCGACCGCGCCCACCAGGTCGAGCTTGTGCTCGCGTGCAACCAGCACACCCGAGATCGATGCAGCGACAACAGCGAACATCTCGAGCCAAAACGGAATAGCGACCATGGCATCCGAGGCATGTGAGGTAACGGTTATAGCGGCGACGACGGGCAAGATGGGGTCCTTTGGGTTGCGGGTTTAGACAATGCCCGTACATAGTACATGTTCGGCGCCGATTGCGACCCTATTGCTCGGCAAACGGTCGGGACTGGGTACGGTCATAGGTTCCATGTTTGGGGATCCGGGTTGATGCTGAACGCGATGGGGGCGTGGTCGAATAGGAGGGATGTCCAAATTTTGAGCTTTGCTCAAAATTTATCCGGTCGGCTTACGCCGACCGCGCTGCGCTAAAAACGCGCCACGGGCGCGTTTTCTTTACGCTCCGCGCCCTGGCGGGTTCGAATCCCTCCTCCTGCACGTAATTGAAATGTGCACAAAAAGAAAAAAGCCCCATTGCTGGGGCTCATACCATCTAATGGCGGAGGAGGAGGGATTCGAACCCTCGTGACCTTATACAGGCCAAACGGTTTTCGAGACCGCCGCATTCAACCACTCTGCCACCCCTCCGCGTGGGGTAAAAACAAAGCAGGCTCGAAGGCCTGCTTTGGAATTAACTGGCGGAGAGTCAGGGATTTGAACCCTGGAGACGCTTTTGACGCCTACACGATTTCCAATCGTGCTCCTTCGGCCACTCGGACAACTCTCCGTTAAATGCGAAAGTCAGTATACACGAGGAATCGCAAAGTGCAAACAGAAAAGTTGGCATTTTTTAAAACGCTCGGCCGCGCTTGGCGTTGCAGTGGGGTTTGAGGTGCCAAAAAAACGGCTTCCGACCAGCGTGGTTGATCAACTCAAT
>CABUMZ010000001.1 GCA_902492825.1 uncultured Collinsella sp. | reverse complement strand
CGGTCTTTCATGCAGCAGGGGCTCTCAATGTTTTTATGTCCTGCTCATATCGTCTGTGCCGGCACTTGGGGACTGTCCCTAACTGTCGGGTTGGTGACTGGGTGTAAAGGGGCGCCGCGGGATAGATCCTGCGGCGCCCCCCTTTGCGTTGGCGTGTCGCCTAAGCTTTACAGTTGGTACAGCGTGGTGAACTTGTCCTGCAGGTAGCTGCAGTAGTAGCGGGCATCGAACGCCATGCCGCACGCGCCCTTGATGAGCTCCGGCGCGTCCTTGGCGCGGCCCCACTGCCAAATGTGCTCGCCCAGCCAGGCGCGGACAGGTGTCAGGTCGCCGCTCGCGCAGGCGCCGTTAAGGTCGACACCGTCGCGGCACATGGCCGGCACAAACATGGCATCGTAGGCACTGCCCAGCGCATACGTGGGGAAGTAGCCAAACGAGCCGCCGCTCCAGTGCGTATCCTGTAGGCAGCCGTGCGTGTCGTCGGGAACGGGAATGCCCAGGTACTCATCCATAAAGCGATTCCAAAGCGCGGGGATGTCCTTGGCCGTGGCCTCGCCGGCAAACAGCATGCGCTCGATCTCGTAGCGCACCATAACGTGCAGCGGATAGGTGAGCTCGTCGGCCTCGGTGCGGATCAGCGAAGGCTGCGCGATGTTCACGGCGTGGTAGAGCGTGTCCTCGTCGACGTCGCCGTAGACCTCGGGTGCGTGGCGGCGCAGCACCTCGAGCAGCGGTCCCATAAAGGCACGGCTGCGGCCCACGGTGTTCTCAAAGAAGCGGCTCTGGCTCTCGTGGATGCCCATGGAGGTGCCGCCCTCCAGGCAGGTGCGCGCATAGGCGGGATTGACGCCCAGCTCGTACATGGTGTGCCCCGCCTCGTGGATGATGCTGTAGACGTTGGAGATGCAATCGTCCTCGTAGATGTGTGTCGCGATGCGCGCGTCACCCACGGCAAAGCCCTCGCTAAACGGGTGCTCGGTAAAGGCAAGCGTGGTGTCGTCCAGGTTCAGGCCAACGAGCTTCATCAGGTCGAAGCTCATGGCGCGCTGGGCGGCCTCGGGCACGCGGGCGTGCAAAAAGTCGGCATCGGGCTGCTGGCCGCGCTCGCCGATGGCGTGCACGAGTGGCACGACCGTGGCCTTGACCTCGTCACAAAACGCGTCGAAGCTCTTGGCAGAAAGGCCGCGCTCGTACTGGTCGAGCCAAACATCGTATGGGTCGCGCTTGGGGTCCATGAGCTCGGCCTGATGCTTGAGCTGGGCGACGATTCTATCCACATAGGGCTCAAAGCTTGCCCAGTCATTGGCCGTCTTGGCCTTGTGCCACACGGCATCGGCCTCGCAGGTGAGCCTGGTCCAGGCCTCGGCCTCCTCGGTGGGGATGGCGCTTGCCTCGCGCTGGTCGCGGCCGAGTACGCGAATCTCGTCGAGCAGCTGCGGGTCGTCGATCTTGCCGCCGGCGACGGTCTCGCGTGCGAGAGAGCGCACGAGCTCAACGGACTTTTTGCTGGTCAGGAGTTTGTGATGTTCGCCGGCAAGGGTGCCCATGGCATCGGTGCGCGCTGCGGCGCCGTTGGCGGGGGCAATGGTCGCGCCGTCAAACTCGGCAATCTTGAGCAGGTACTCGCGGGTCCACAGCTTGCCCTCGAGCTTGCGGAGCTTCTTGACGGCCTTATCGACCTTCATGCCTTTGGGCGTCTTGTCCGCTGCGGGCTTGACCATCTTATCCTTGTTCTTTCCCATACCGTATCCTTAATCTCGCAGGTCGCCCGTCGCATGCGGCGACGCGGCCAGTTTGCACAGCTACTTGCCTTGTACCCAGCGCGAACAAAACGGAACGCGGCGATGCACACGCAGAATGTGTTATCCTATAGCCCAATGCGTTGACGGAGAGGGTTTTGCCCGCCGCGTCGCCGGCAAGAGAGGGAAGGTCATGGGCTGCAAGGCTTCCTGCGGTGACAAGGGCTAAGCGTTCACTCCCGAGCAGCAACCTCAACGGGCGCGCGGCCAGCGGCGGCGAAGCCCCAGTAGGGAAGCCGTGAGCCTCGCGACAAGGGGCAAAGAGTGGGCGCGGCGGGCCAGACATCCGCCGGGTCAAACAAGGTGGTACCGCGGAATTCAACCGTCCTTGGGCAATGCACATGCCCGAGGACGGTTTTTTGTTACCGAACCGGGCCGCGTTTTCGCAACGCCAGGCGGCGGCAGTCGTCCCGGCGAGTGGGGAGCGCGAGAGACGAAAGGGAAGACATGAGTCTGATTGATGATCTGGTCAAACTCGAGGAAGAGGCCAAGGAGCTCGTCACTAGCGCCGACGACGCCGCCAAGCTCGAGGCTGCGCGCGTTGAGCTGCTCGGTCGCAAGGGCCGTATCACCGGCCTGATGCGCATGATGGGCAAGCTCGCCCCCGAGGATCGTCCCGTGATGGGCAAACGCGCCAACGAGATGCGCCAGCTGATCGAGGGCATGCTCGACGAGCGCACCACCGAGATGAAGGCCGCCGCCCTCAAGCACGCACTCGAGCACGAGGCCGTCGACATCACGCTGCCGGGCATCCGTCCGCAGATCGGTCACCAGCACCTGATCAAGCAGATCATCGAGGAGGCCGAGGATATCTTCTGCGGCATCGGCTACACCGTCGAGTCCGGCCCCATGGTCGATACCTCCTACTACAACTTCACCGCGCTCAACGCGCCCATGGATCACCCGAGCCGCTCGGCTCGCGACACGTTCTATGTGGTTGACAACAACCCCGGCAGCGTCGCGCATCCCGAGGCTCACGCTCACGGCGAGTCCGACGTGCTGCTGCGCACCCAGACCTCGGGCGTGCAGATCCACACCATGGAGTCGCAAAAGCCGCCCATCTACATGATCTGCCCGGGCACCGTCTACCGTCCCGACACGGCCGACGCCTGCCACCTGCCGCAGTTCAACCAGATCGAGGGCCTGGTCGTCGACGAGGGTATCACCTTTGGCGATCTTAAGGGCACGCTCGACTACTTTGTTAAGTGCATGTTTGGCGAGGATCGCAAGACGCGCTATCGCCCGCACTTCTTCCCCTTCACCGAGCCTTCCTGCGAGGTGGACGTGAGCTGCCACGTGTGCGGCGGCAAGGGCTGCAACTTCTGCAAGCACAGCGGCTGGATCGAGATTCTGGGCTGCGGCATGGTCGACCCCAACGTCCTGATCAACTGTGGCATCGACCCCGAGAAGTACACCGGCTTCGCCTTTGGTATTGGCGCCGAGCGCGTCGCGGCACTGCGCTACGACCTGCCCGACCTCAGAACTCTCATGACGGGTGATATGCGCTTCTTGAATCAGTTCTAGGCTGCGGCTTGCCCAAGCACGGCACCTCGGCGCTCATTCGTCGCTTGCGTACCAAAGTACGCGGCGCTCCTCTTTCGGGCCGATCTGCCGCACTTGGACAACCCTCGCTTTGTAAGGAATGTTCACAAAGTTGAAGTTTCCACCTGCATCTCTTCGCAGGCTTTCAGTATGAAAGGAGAGCTAGATGCGTGTTTCTTACGACTGGCTCAAGACCATGATCGATATTCCGGAGGATCCCAAGACCCTTTCGGACGAATATATCCGTACCGGCACCGAGGTCGAGGCGATCGACACCGTGGGCGAGTCCTTCGACCACGTGGTGACCGCCAAGGTGCTCACCAAGACCCCGCACCCCGATAGCGACCACATGTATGTGTGCTCGGTCGACGTGGGTGACAAGAACCTCGACGCCGACGGCAACCCCGCTCCGCTGCAGATCGTCTGCGGCGCGCAGAACTTCGAGGCCGGCGACCACATCGTCACGGCCATGATTGGCGCCGTGCTTCCCGGCGACGTCAAGATCAAGAAGAGCAAGCTTCGCGGCGTCGTGTCCATGGGCATGAACTGCTCCGCGCGCGAGCTCGGCCTGGGTGGTGACCACTCCGGCATCATGATCCTGCCCGAGGATACGCCCTGCGGCATGCCGTTTGCCGAGTACGTGGGCTCGAGTGATACCGTGCTCGACTGCGAGATCACGCCCAACCGTCCCGATTGCCTGTCCATGATCGGTATGGCCCGCGAGACCGGCGCCATCTTCGATCGCGATTTCCACGTTGAGCTGCCCGCCATCAAAGCCGAGACCGGCCGCGCGACCGACGACGAGCTTTCCGTCGAGATTGCCGACGAGGGCCTGTGCGACCGCTACGTTGCCCGCATCGTGCGCAACGTCAAGGTCGGCTCGTCGCCCGACTGGATGGTCAAGCGCCTTAACGCCTTGGGTGTGCGCCCGCACAACAACATCGTCGACATCACCAACTATGTGATGATGCTCACCGGTCAGCCGCTGCACGCCTTTGACCTGGACACCTTTGCCGAGCGCGATGGGCACCGTCGTGTGGTGGTTCGCGCCGCCCAGCAGGATGAGAAGTTCACGACGCTCGACGGCGAGGAGCGCGTGCTCGACGCCGGTATGGGCCTCATCACCGACGGCGAGCGTCCCGTGGCGCTGGCCGGTGTCATGGGTGGCATGGATTCCGAGATTGAGGACGACACCGTCGACGTGATGGTCGAGAGCGCCTGCTTCAACGCCGGCCGCACCTCGCACACCAGCCGCGACCTTTCGCTGATCTCCGACGCCTCCATTCGCTTTGAGCGCCAGGTCGACGAGACCGGCTGCGTGGATGTCGCCAACGTCACGTGCGCGCTCATCGAGGAGATCGCCGGCGGCGAGGTCGCTCCCGGCTACGTCGACGTTTTCCCCGCGCCCAAGACCATCGATAGCATCAAGCTGCGCTTGGCCCGCGTGCACGCCATCTGCGGCGCCGACATCGAGCCCGACTTTATCGAGCGCTCGCTCACCCGTCTGGGCTGCACCGTCGAGCGCGACGGCGAGGACTTTATGGTTACCCCGCCGAGCTTCCGTCCCGACCTGCCGCGTGAGATCGACCTGATCGAGGAGGTCCTGCGCCTATGGGGCATGGGCCGCGTTACGGCGACCATCCCGGCTGCCAAGAACCACATCGGCGGCCTGACGCGCGAGCAGAAGCTTACCCGTAAGGTCGGCGAGATCCTGCGCGCCTGCGGCCTCAACGAGACCACGACCTTTGGCTTTGCCGCCCCGGGCGACCTGGAGAAGATTGGTATGTCCACCGAGGGCCGCGGCTGCCCCGTGGTTCTCATGAACCCGCTGGTGGCCGAGCAGACCGAGATGCGCCGCTCGCTGCTGCCAGGTCTGCTGCAGTCTGTGGCCTACAACGAGGCCCACGGCACGCCCAACGTGCACCTGTACGAGGTCGGCAGCCTGTTCCATGGCCGCGAGAACGCCAGCCTGCCCAAGGAGACCAAGTCCGTGGCGGGTGTGCTCTCGGGCCAGTGGAGCGAGCAGTCTTGGAGCATGAAGTACCGCAAGCTGCGTTTCTTCTTTGGCAAGGGCATCGTTGAGGAGCTGCTTGCCCAGCTGCGCATCGAGAAGGTTCGCTTCCGTCCCGTCGAGGGCGAGGGCTATGCCTTCCTGCAACCGGGTCGTGCTGCCGAGGTGCTCTCGGGCGGTACCGTGCTGGGCTGGGTTGGCGAGATCCACCCCGAGGCGCGCGAGGCTATGGGCATCGACGAGGTCGTCGTTGCCTTTGAGCTTGACCTGGACAAGCTGATCAAGGGCGCCCGCAACCAGGATAACTACCGTGAGTTCTCGCAGTACCCGGCCGTTGAGCACGACCTTGCTATCGTGGTCGACAACACTGTGACCTGCGAGGATCTTGAGCGTCGTATTACGAGTGCCGGCGGCAAGCTGCTCGAGGGCGTGCGCCTGTTCGATGTCTACCGCGATCCGGTCCGCATCGGCAAGGGTAAGAAATCCATGGCCTTTGCGCTTACGTATCGCTCCGACGACCACACGCTCACCAGCGAAGAGGTCGAAAAGGCGCACCAGAAGATCGTCACCAAGGTGTGCAAGGGCGTAAACGGCGAGGTCCGCGGCTAGGTCCTGCGCCGGATATGGGCCAGCGTCGGCTGCCGCCGAGTCTTACGTGACTGCTGTTTTCGGTATAAGGCACCGTTGAGCCTGCATATATGACACGCGCATTACATAACGGCGTGCTGCTTTGTCGGCAGTGCGCCGTTTTGCTATGATAGCCCGCGGAGTGTTACGAATCTGACATTACGTAACACTGGAAAGGTGATTCAAGCGGCGTTGCAATTCCGTGCGCCGATAACCGGGAGGCGTACATGCACATTCCAGATAATTATCTGTCCCCGCAGACCGATGCCGTTATGGCGGTGGCGATGGTGCCCGTTTGGATCCACTGCATCAAAAAGGTGCGCGCCACGCTCGATCGCGAGCACATGGCGTTCCTGGGCATCTGCGCCGCGTTCTCCTTCCTGCTCATGATGTTCAACGTGCCGCTGCCTGGCGGCACCACAGGCCACGCCGTTGGTGGCGCACTCATCGCGCTGCTGCTGGGCCCCGAGGCCGCGGCTATCGCGGTTTCGGTCGCGCTGGCGCTGCAAGCGCTGCTGTTTGGCGACGGCGGCATCCTGTCCTTTGGCGCTAACTGCTTTAACATGGCCTTCGTGTTGCCGTTTGCCGCAGCCATCGTGTTCCGCGCGCTTAACAGCCGTTTGCACGACAAGAGCTGGGGTACCTCGGTTTCGGCCATCGTAAGCGGCTGGGTCGGCCTGTGCCTGGCGGCCCTGTGCGCAGCAATCGAGTTTGGTATTCAGCCGATGCTTTTCACGAATGCTTCGGGCGCTCCGCTGTACTGCCCCTTCCCGCTGTCCATTGCCATTCCGGCCATGATGATCCCGCATATGTTGGTAGCCGGCGTGGTCGAGGGCGTGGCGACTGCCGCGATCTACGGCTTTATCAAGAAGACGGCGCCGAGCGTTATCGTCGGCCCCGAAGCCGCCGATGGACAGCTTGCTGCCGAGGGCGCTGCTGCCAAGAAGACCTCGCTGGTCCCCACGCTCATCTTGGTTGCCGTGCTTGTCGTGGCCACGCCGCTGGGCCTGCTGGCCACGGGTGACGCCTGGGGTGAGTGGGACGCCGAGGGCGCCGCGACCGCCGTTCAGGAGGTTGGCGACGACAGCCTGCAGGCTTCGGTCGGTCTCGACACCCCGACCTTTGCCGATGCGCTGCCTACGGGTGATTACCTGCAGGCCTATTCCGAGGAACAGGGTCTCGGCTTTGCCGGTCAGGCTGCCATGTATATCCTGTCCGGCGTGATTGGCGTGGCGGTGCTCACCATCGCATTCCGTCTGATCTCGCTGACGGTTAAGGAAAGCGGTGCTCATGGCGATGGTCGAGCTGCCTAGCTGGCTTGCGGTCGAGCAGCGTTACGAGCCCACGGGCGCTCGTCATCGCGTGATGCAAAAGAACGTCCTGCACCTGGCGAGCCTGCTTGAGCGGGTTCGCCTGGGTGGAGGCGCGCACGAGGGCGGGTCGATGGTCGACCGCGCCCTTTCTTGCGTTTCGGCTCCGGTGCGCCTGGTGGGGATATTCGTTTGCGTCCTGTGCGTGTGCCTGACGCAGAGCCCGCTGTACCTCATGTTGATGGCGGCCATTGCGCTGGTGCTCGTTGCCGTGCGTCCCGTACGCGGGCTGCGCGCGACCTTTGTGCCGGCGCTTGGCGCCGCGGGGCTCGCAGTGGTTTTGGCGCTGCCTGCCCTGCTGCTGGGTGCTTCCGCTACGGGCGCCATGCTCAAGATTGCGCTCAAGACCTTCATTAATGTGTCGCTGGTGCTGGGCGTTTCGTGGACCCTCACGTGGAGCCGCATGTCGGCGGCGCTCAAGATGCTGCATCTACCCGACGAAGTTATCTTTACGTTTGATATGGCGCTCAAGCACATCGAGGTGCTGGGTCGTACGGCGCACGATCTGTGCGAATCGGTCATGCTGCGCAGCGTTGGCCGTGCGCCCGAGGGATTTTCGCGTACCGATTCGATCGCGGGTATCATGGGCATGACCTTTATCAAGGCGATGAAATGCAGCCGCGCGATGGACGAGGCTATGCTTTGCCGCGGCTTTGCCGGTGCGTATCCGGCTCCCGCGCGCGCCAGGTTTGGCTGGCGCGATGCGGCCTATGCGGCCGGCGTGGCGCTGCTGACAGTGTTGTGCGCCGTGCTGTAGGCGCTGCTGGTTCCGACTGGGGATGCAAATGGGGAAGGGCGACGTTTTGACGATCGATATGAATAGTGCGGCGGGCACGAACGGTGTGGGCGGCGCCGAGGTCGTTCCGCTCATCGAGCTGCGCGACGTGGTGTTCTCCTATGCGGGGCATACGGTTGTCGATGGCGTGTCGCTGCAGGTCGATCGTGGTGAACTCGTTGCCCTGCTCGGTCCCAACGGCTGCGGCAAGACGACGATTATGCGTCTTATTAACGGCCTTGAACTCGCGGACGCAGGGGCATACCTGTTTGACGGGCACGTGGTCGATGCGGCGTATCTGAAGGATTCTGCTGCTGCTCAGAAGTTCCACCAGCGCGTGGGCTTCGTGTTCCAAAACGCCGATGCCCAGCTGTTCTGCGCCACGGTGGGCGAGGAAGTTGCTTTTGGTCCCGCGCAGATGGGTCTGCCGGCAGACGAGCTCGAGCGCCGCGTGCGCGATGCCATGGGGCTGTTCCAGGTTGCCGACCTTGCCGACGCCTCTCCCTATCAGCTCTCGGGCGGGCAAAAGAAGCGTGTTGCGCTGGCTGCGGTGGTGTCGATGAACCCGGATATCTTGGTCCTCGACGAGCCTACCAATGGGCTCGACGAGGATTCATGCGACATCGTGGTCAATTTCTTGCTGGCTTATGTCGCGGCGGGTAAGACGGTCTTGATGAGCACGCATCACCAGGATTTGGTGCGACGCCTGGGTGCCCGTGCAATCTATATCGATCGATATCACCATGTGGTCGAGGCGTCTTCGTCGTCGTATGGAACCGAAAGCGGTGCTACGGACTAGTTGCTGCGTAGAGCGTGCGTAGCCGTCCGCGCGGCTTTGCCGTGATGGTATAGTTATCCAGGTTTTTTATGGGGGTGGCTATGCCAAGCTGGAACATTCATATCGCTCAGACGGAGCGTTTGCTGGAGCGCACCGGTGCGCTTGCCAATAGCGTGCGCGACCGCAATGCCTTTTTGTTTGGCTGCGTGGTTCCGGATATCTTCGTGGGCTATATGGTCCCTGGCATCGCCGATCCCATCCCATACCGCATTACGCACTTTGCAAAGCCCGAACCTATCCCTAAGCCGCGCGAGCACGAGTTCTGGGATACCTATGTGGCGCCGCTGCTCAAAGGGGCGCCTGTTGGTACGCCGGCTGCCGCGACCTCGATTGTCGAGGAGCGCGAGCGACTCAATCGGGTACATTATCCCCAACGCTACAAGGATGCCGAGCCGGTTGCCGGTCCCGGTGCTAGCGAGCTTTCGCTCGCGCCCGATGACGTGGCGCAGTCGTTGCTCGATTTGACACTGGGTGTCTGGTCGCATCTGGTGGCCGATACCGTATGGAATACGCGCGTGAATCAGTACCTGGAGGCGCACGGCGGCAAGCCGTGCGAGGAGTTCCGCATTAAAAAGCAAGGCGACTTTGACTGGTTTGGCAAGACGCTCGGCATTGTTTCCATCCCGCGTGCGACCGATCGCCTGTATACCGCTGCGGCACGTTTTGGGCAGTATCCCATCCATAAAGAATATGTGCTCAAGACCATCGGCGTTATGCACGAGATCGTGCGCGAAAACCCCGGTGAGCCCGATCATCCGCCGTATCGCCTGCTAACCGAGGAGTTTTTCGATGCGACGTTTACCGAGGTCATCGAGCTGACCGAGGCGGGCTTTGCGGCTCGCGTTGCCGCTTCGGACGTCCCCGCAGTCCCTCTGATCGCTAGCTGCTAGCCGGCCGGCTTGACGGTGAACAGTTCACCCCAATTGACCAACGGCTCCCCTCGCAGGGCGTCTGGCTTATAGGACAAAATGTGTGTCCCGATAGAACATCCGTTTCCATCCATTAATCCAGCCAGAACGGGTACGGGTCCCTGTGGTGGAGGTCCTCCCACACGGCCCTGTCGCCCCACTCCGGCCCTCCGTCCTCGCGCGACGGCGAGGCGGAGTAGACGCTGAACAGGAAGTCGATGTCCGCGTCGGTCGGCATCGTGGCGAGCTTCTCGCGCGCCGTCCTCGCGTCCCCCGAGTGCGCGTGGCACCACCAGAACACCGCCTTCACGCGCTTGACCGACGTCAGCCCCCGGTGGTTGCGCAGGACGGCCCTCAGCTGCGAGTTCACCCCTCCCTCGATCATGTTGTTGGTCGACGGCAGCGGGCCGGCCTTGGCCAGGGCGGGGTCGAGGTGGGTGAACAGCGTCCCCGCCGACACCAGCGACGACAGCGACGAGCGCGCCCGCCTCAGCCTCTCGTGGGTGTAGACCCTCCTGCCGTCCACCACGGTCCTGTCCTCCAGGAAGTCGGCCCAGAACCCGCACCAGTCGAGGTAGCGCTCGACCCAGAGCTCGGCCTGGTGCAGCGCCTCGATGCCCATGAGGTCGCGCGCGATGAGGTAGAGCTCGCGCCCCGCCTGGAGCTTCGGCCGCGTCGTCGTGTAGCGCTTGACCTGCGAGAAGGCGTGGAAGGTGCACCTCTGGACCCTGGTGCGCGGCTAGGTCTCGCGCACGGCCTTGGCGAACCCGCTCCCGCCGTCGGTGACGACCACGTCGGGCGCCGGGATCGGCGCCATGAGGGCCGACCACGCCCTCGAGTTCTCCGACCTGGCCATGTACCAGGAGACCACCCTCTCGCCGCTGCAGCATATGAGCACGACGAGGTCGCGCGCGACCCAGATCCCGTCGACGTAGAGCACGCGGTGCAGCTCGCCGTCGGGGACGGGCATGGGCCAGACCTCCCAGAACTCGGCCGTCCTGCGCCTGAAGGACCGCCCGCCGCCCGGCATCGTGGCCTGCGAGTCCTTCGAGAGGAGCCACCCGAGGAACTCCTCGAGCCTTGTCGCCGTGTCGTCGTACCTCACCGTCGTCGACGCGCCGCAGGCCGTGCACCTCCACCGCTGGGACCCCGATGAGGTCCTGCCGTTGCGCTTGGTCCGACCGCCACAGTAGGGGCAATAAACGGCCTTCATGGGCACCTCTTCCGAAAGGGTATTTAACGGTTCCGGAAAAGGTTATCTACCTGCGGGAACGATAGGCAACCGGACACACATTCTGTCCGAGCGGTTAAAAGCGGGCACGGAATTTAAACGGCTGAAAAAGGGGCATCGACCTGCGCCGATGCCCCTAAAGCAGACACACATTTTGTCCTATAAGCCGGGCGTCTTCGGTGGTGCGCTCGGTATCGGAGAGGCTTGCGACTGAACGCAAATCGATGAAGTGACATATGGAGAAGGTTTTAAAAAAGGGGCCCGGAAGGCATTGCCTTCCGGGCCCCTTGTAATGCAAATTTGCTTGCAAGTACGATTTAGCGCACCTGAGCGACGTAAGCGACGTTGGTCGAGGAGACCTTATCCTCGAGTTGGACGCTCATGCGGGGATCGCCAGCGGTAGCGACGGTCAGATCGCCGGCCTTGACGTAGCCGAGCTCCTTAGCGGTCTCGATCGCCTTGACGATCGTGCCGTTGACGGTGCCCTGGGTAATCTCGGCTTGGTGCGGGATAACGCCCCAGTACATAATCATCTGCTGGACGGCCCACTCGTGGCGGGAGAACGCGCAGATCGGCATGTTGGGACGGAAGTGCGAGATCAGGCGAGCGGTACGACCGGTGGTCGTCGGCACGGTGATGCACTTGGCGCCAACGGTGGTAGCCATGTTCACAGCGGACATACCCACAACGTTGTTGACGACGCGGGTGCCGTGAGCGTCAGCCGGAACCTCGAGCGGAGCGTGAGCCGGGAGGTACTTCTCAGTCTCGAGAGCAATGCTGGCCTGCATCTTGACGGCCTCGACCGGGTACTTACCGGCAGCGGACTCGCCAGAGAGCATAACGGCGTCGGTGCCGTCGTAGATGGCGTTAGCAACGTCGGCAACCTCGGCGCGCGTCGGGCGCGGGTTCTGCTGCATGGAGTCGAGCATCTGCGTAGCGGTGATAACGGGCTTGTAGGCCGCGTTGCACTTGGCGATGATCTCCTTCTGGATGTGCGGAACGAGCTCGGGCTTGATCTCGATGCCCAGGTCGCCACGGGCGACCATGATGCCGTCGGAAGCCTCGAGAATCTCGTCGAAGTTCTCGACGCCCAGGGCGCACTCGATCTTCGGGAAGATCGTCACGTGCTCGCCGCCGTTCTCGCGGCAAAGCTCGCGGATGCCGCGGACGGACTCGCCGTCACGGATGAAGGAAGCGGCGATGTAGTCGATGTTCTCGGTCAGGCCAAAGAGGATGTCCTGACGATCGCGCTCGGTGATAGCGGGCAACGAGATGTTGACGTTGGGCATGTTGACGCCCTTGCGCTCGCCGATCAGGCCGTCGTTCTTAACGACACAGGTCATGTCCTGGCCGTCGACGGACTCGACCTCGAGGGCAACCAGGCCGTCGTCGATCAGGATAAGGGAGCCCTTCTCGACCTCGGAGGGCAGAGCCAGGTAGTCGAGGGAGATGTGCTCAGAGGTGCCGTGGAAATCCTCGGACGTGGGCTGAGCGGTGACGACAATCTTGTCGCCGGTCTTGACGGCGGCCTTCTTGCCGTCGACCAGAAGGCCGGTGCGGACCTCGGGGCCCTTGGTGTCGAGCAGGATGCCGACGGGCAGACCGAGCTCCTTGGAAATACGACGGACGCGCTCGATGCGACCGTGGTGCTCGTCGTAGGATCCGTGCGAGAAGTTAAAACGGGCGACGTTCATGCCCGCCTTGATCATCTCGCGGATGGTCTCGTCGCTATCGCAGGCGGGACCCATGGTGCATACAATCTTGGTGCGCTTGTACATTCAGACCTCCATCTGACATCGTCTTGCGCTGATAGATAAACCATAAGAAATAAAACTGAGATGATTATAACGAAATGACGACCGAATACCCCCAAAAATCGACCGTATGCCGAATTAGAAGTTCATTTTTTGCGGTAAAAACGGTATATGAAAAATCTTTACCAACCGTTCTGACTGCTGCTATCTGGGCGATATTTCAGTTTGACGATGCGCCGAAGAAAAAACGTTTTATCAATGTTGAGCATCACACGGTCTGCATCGTTGCACTCGAGCCGTGTTTCCAATTGGAATGTTTTGGCTAGACGCGTTGCTTTGGGGTACCATAGCTCCACTATCAACTGCCGCTCAGCACGGCAGCCTTGATGAGCCCTTGCCCTTCTCCTGGGAATTATGATCGGGCATCAATCTGCTGAGTGGCCCGAATCCCAGGAGGGGACTCTATATGCAAAAGGAATACCTGTCCGCCGCGGCGGAGGTGCTCAGCGACCAGGGCGTCGATGAGGACCTCGGCCTGAGCAGCGACGAGGCGTCGTCGCGCCTCGCCAAGACAGGCCCTAACAAGCTCGAGGAAGCCGAGAAAACGCCGCTGTGGAAGCGTTTCTTTGAGCAGATGGCCGACCCCATGGTCATCATGTTGATCGTTGCCGCCGTTATCAGCGCGCTCACGGGTATGGTCAAGGGTGAGGCGGACTTTGCCGACGTCGCCATCATCATGTTCGTCGTTATCGTCAACTCGGTGCTGGGCGTGGTTCAGGAGGCCAAGAGCGAGGAGGCTCTCGAGGCCCTGCAGGAGATGAGCGCGGCGCAGTCCAAGGTGCTGCGCGACGGCAAGCTCGTGCACCTGCCGAGCGCCGAGCTCGTGCCCGGTGACGTGATCATGCTCGAGGCGGGCGACTCCGTCCCGGCCGACTGCCGCGTGCTCGAGAGCGCCACGATGAAGATCGAGGAGGCCGCCCTTACCGGCGAGTCCGTGCCCGTCGAGAAGCATGCCAACGTGATTGAGCTCGCCGCCGGCACCGACGACGTGCCGCTCGGCGACCGCAAGAACATGTGCTACATGGGTTCCACCGTGGTATACGGCCGCGGCCGCGCCGTCGTGGTCGGCACCGGCATGAACACCGAGATGGGTAAGATCGCCGGCGCCCTGGCCGAGGCCAAGGAAGAGCTCACGCCGCTGCAGGTGAAGCTTGCCGAGCTCAGCCGCATCCTCACCATCATGGTTATCGTCATCTGCGTCGTTATCTTTGGCGTCGATATCATCCGCCACGGCGTGGGCAACGTTCTTACCGACCCGACCGCCCTGCTCGATACCTTTATGGTCGCCGTCTCGCTCGCCGTCGCTGCCATCCCCGAGGGCCTGGTCGCCGTCGTGACCATCGTGCTGTCGCTTGGCGTGACCAAGATGGCCAAGCGCCAGGCAATCATCCGCAAGCTTTCCGCCGTCGAGACCCTTGGCTGCACACAGACCATCTGCTCCGACAAGACCGGTACCCTCACCCAGAACAAGATGACCGTCGTCAAGCACGAGCTCGCTGCGCCTAAGGAGAAGTTCCTGGCCGGCATGGCTCTGTGCTCCGACGCCCAGTGGGACGAGGAACTGGGCGAGGCTGTGGGTGAGCCGACCGAGTGTGCGCTCGTCAACGATGCCGGCAAGGCGGGGCTCACTGGCCTGACTGCCGAGCATCCGCGCGTGGGCGAGGCCCCGTTTGACTCGGGCCGCAAGATGATGTCCGTGGTCGTCGAGACCCTGGACGGCGAGTACGAGCAGTACACCAAGGGCGCGCCCGACGTGGTGATCGGCCTGTGTACCCATATCTACGAGGGCGACAAGGTTGTCCCCCTGACCGAGGAGCGTCGCGCCGAGCTCGTGGCCGCCAACAAGGCCATGGCCGACGAGGCCCTGCGCGTGCTGGCGCTGGCGAGCCGCACCTACACCGAGGTCCCGGCCGACTGCAGCCCCGCCGCGCTCGAGCATGACCTGGTCTTCTGCGGCCTGTCCGGCATGATTGACCCGGTCCGCCCCGAGGTCGCCGACGCCATCCGCGAGGCGCACGACGCCGGTATCCGCACCGTCATGATTACGGGCGACCACATCGACACCGCCGTGGCCATCGCCAAGCAGCTGGGCATCGTCAGCGATCGCAGCCATGCCATCACCGGTGCCGACCTCGATCGCATGAGCGACGAGGAGCTCGACGCGCACATCGAGGATTACGGCGTGTACGCCCGCGTCCAGCCCGAGCACAAGACCCGCATCGTCGAGGCTTGGAAGTCGCGCGACCAGATCGTGGCCATGACGGGCGACGGCGTCAACGACGCCCCGTCCATCAAGCGCGCCGACATCGGCGTTGGCATGGGCATCACCGGTACCGATGTCACCAAGAACGTCGCCGACATGGTGCTTGCCGACGACAATTTCGCCACCATCATCGGTGCCTGCGAAGAGGGCCGTCGCATCTACGACAACATCCGCAAGGTCATCCAGTTCCTGCTTTCGGCCAACCTTGCCGAGGTCTTCTCGGTGTTTATCGCCACGCTCATCGGCTTTACCATCTTCCAGCCGGTGCAGCTGCTGTGGGTGAACCTGGTCACCGACTGTTTCCCCGCGCTCGCGCTGGGCATGGAGGATGCCGAGGGCGACATCATGAAGCGCAAGCCGCGCAACGCCAAGGACGGCGTCTTTGCCGGACATATGGGTCTGGACTGCGTGGTCCAGGGCCTGATCATCACCGTGCTGGTGCTGGCGAGCTTCTTTGTGGGCGTGTACTTTGACATGGGCTACATCCACATCGCCGATATGATCGCCGGCAATGCCGACGAGGAAGGCGTGATGATGGCGTTCATCACGCTCAACATGGTCGAGATTTTCCACTGCTTCAATATGCGCAGCCGTCGTGCGTCGCTGTTCACCATGAAGAAGCAGAACAAGTGGCTGTGGGCTTCCGCCGCGCTGGCACTGGTGCTGACGGTGATCGTGACCGTGCAGCCGACGCTTGCCGAGATGTTCTTCGGCCCTGTGACGCTTGAGCTCAAGGGCGTTCTTGCCGCTTTGGGCCTGGCCTTCCTGATCATCCCGCTGATGGAGATCTACAAGGCGATCATGCGCGCTGTGGAGAAAGAGTAGCGTACTCGTCCGGGCCCGCCCCACGCCCTTTCTCCCTCACTGGTCCTCGCGCTTCGCGCTGCGGGATCGTTCGGGAGAAAGGGCTTCCGGGGCGGGCCCTGCGGTATCCTTGCTGGCTTTTCTTCCGTGCGGATGAAAAGGGCTGAGGGAAAGTTTGTGAGCTGGTCGGGCTTTGCCCGGCCAGCTCTTTTTGATTTTATGGGCTTTAGCCTGTGCGGGGCGCGCAGCGCGCCGCATCAGAAACCACCCGCTATGCGGGTGGGGCCAAACGGCTTTACAAAGCCGCCCCCTCGCCGGACACTTGCGATTGTTCAGGCCGCAGGGAATCCGAGTCGAGAGGGCGGTGGTGGCGTATGGCCCAGAAGGCCTACAGCCTGTCGCACACGAAGTGGATGTGCAAGTACCACGTCGTGTTCACGCCGAAGTATAGGCGCAAAGTCATCTACAACCAAATAAGGTCCGACCTTGGGGAGATCTTCAGGAAGCTCTGCCAGTACAAGGGGATAGAGATCATCGAGGGGCACCTGATGCCCGACCACGTCCACATGCTGCTGGCGATACCGCCGAAGTACAGCGTATCGAGCGTGATGGGCTACCTGAAGGGGAAGAGCTCGCTGATGGTATTCGACAAGCACGCGAACATGAAGTACAAGTTCGGCAACAGGAAGTTCTGGGCCGAGGGCTACTACGTGTCCACCGTCGGCCTGAACGAGGCCACCATCGCGAAGTACATCCGGGAGCAGGAGAAGGCCGACATCGCGATCGACCGGCTGAGCGTCAAGGAGTACGAGGACCCCTTCGGTAGGGGGCCGGGGCGTAAATAGCGCCGGTTTGACCGGCCCGTCACGGGTCAATCTGCAGTGCGGCCCGAACCCCGTGAGGGCCGGCGCCTTTAGACGCGTGCCGGAAATCCAAGGGTTATACCCTAAGAGCAAACCACCCCTTTTAGGGGTGGTTTTGATTTAAAATACCTGCTCAGTTGTGATTTGTGGTGCTGGGAGGCGCTTGTGGGCAAGGCGAAGGCTAAAGCGAAGAAAAAGACGACGGGGGCGCGGGCTAAGCGTGACCGTCGTCGGAAGCTCGCGACCGAAGCGCCCGTGTCTGCCGAGGAGTTGTTGGCGAGCGTACCGGGGCTCGATGCGCTGCAGGATGTTCCGGCGTTTGATGACCTGCCGGTTGATGAAGCCCAGCAGACTGCCTTTGATGATTTCTGCGCACATGCCGAGGAGCCCGAGCAGATGCAGCTTGGCGCCGTGGTGCGCTTGGATCGCGGGTTTCCGCTGGTGGCGACTGCCAACGATACCTTCCGCGCCGAGCATGCCGTGGGGTTTGCCAAGTCGCGCGGCGAGGACGAGGTCCTGCTGCCTGCCGTGGGCGACCGTGTGGCGGTGCGCCGCGCTCCCGGGCACGATATGGGCGTGATTGAGTGCGTGCTGCCGCGCCGTACGAGCTTTGAGCGTTGGCGCGGCCGTGCCCGCGGAGAGCGCCAGGTGCTCTGCTCCAACGTGGATAGCGTGCTAATCGTGCAGGCGCTCGGTGCCGGCGAGGTACTGCTCGACCGCGTGGCGCGTTCGCTGGTGTTGGCGCTCGACTGCGATGCCGAGCCGGTGGTAGTGCTCACCAAAGCTGACCGTTGCGATGCCGAGGAGCTCGAGCGCGATCTGGACCGCGTGCGCTGCCTGGTGGGTCCGGACGTGCGCGTAATCGTGACGTCCTCTGCCGAGGGCCGCGGCCTGGACGAGGTACGCGCCTGCGTGCCCGCCGGGAGCTGTGCCATGATTTTGGGCGAATCGGGTGCCGGCAAGTCGACGCTGCTCAATGCGCTGCTGGGCCACGATGCGTTGGCGACCGGCGGTGTGCGCGAACGCGACGACCAGGGCCGTCACACTACCGTCGCGCGCGTGATGGTGGCGCTACCGGGCGACGCCGGCGTGATCGCCGATGCCCCGGGCCTACGCAGCCTACCGCTCGTGGGTCACGAGCGGGGTCTGGCGCGCGCCTTCCCCGAGATTGTCGAGGCATCGCGTGCGTGCCGGTTTGGCGATTGCACGCATACCCATGAGCCGGGTTGTGCCGTTCGCGAGGCCGAGGACGCCGGGCAGATCGACAGCCTGCGTTTGGAAACGTTCCAAAACTTGGCGTCATCCATGCGCGTGAGTGCTCAAATGCTCGATCCCGATGTCCATCTGTAATTGATTTTTCCTATGACAGCCGTCTCCCAACTGTTCGGGAGACGGCTTTTTTGCTGCGGAAAAGCCTCGAAACATGCAGTTTGCTGACGTACTGACCAAAACCTTGCCACGAGCTTGACGGGCTGGTCAGCTTTTGGTCAGCGATTGGTTTGACATCGAAAACCAAAATCGCAATTGCGCCGCTTTGCACTTTGACCGCCCAGACAATGGTGGTACGGGCATTCGCCCGGCACTGCCATGAGAGGAGCGGCCGTGAACAAGAGCAAGCGCATCGCCATCAGTCTGGTCGCGGGCGTGCTCGCTGCTCTGCTCTGCATGGTTTACGGCTCGTCGATCCGCTCGCAAGCCGAACAGGTCCAGGCTGAGACCTTGGCCAAGTACGGTGGCGATCGCGTCGAGGTATGCGTCGCGGCGCGCGATATCGATGTGGGCGAGACCCTCGATGAGACCAATGTCATAACCCAGGAATGGCTGACGAGCCTGTTGCCGCGTGACGCGGCGACCGAGCTGCGCCAGGTGCGCGGCGACGTGACGACTTCGCGTATTCCCAAAAACGCCGTGATCTGCAATGTCTACACCAAGGCCGAGAGCCACAAGCTCGAGGTGCCTAAGGGCAAGGTCGCCGTTTCGGTGGCGGTCGATGCCGAGCACTCGGTCGGCGGTGCCACGGGCGTGGGCAGCTATGTGGACGTGTACGTGCAAAAAGATGGCGTAACCGATCGACTGTGCGGCGCGCACGTGATCGATACCAGTGAGAATTCCGGTGCCACGCGCGAGGGCAAGATCGAATGGGTGACGCTGGCGGCTGACCCCGAAGACGTCAAGGAACTGCTGGGAGCCTCGGGCAAGGGAACGGTCAGCTTGACGATTCCCGCCACGGCGCGCGGCAAAAAGAGCGGAGGCGACGAGTGATGAAGGCGATCTGGCTTGCGTGCTGCGCGTGCGGCGATTACGGGCTGTTGCAGCAGGAAGTCGAGGGCCGTGATGCGGGTGCACAGGTGCTTCGCGTGGGTGACCTGGACGGGCTGGTTTCCATGGCGCGGGCGTTTCCGTCGCGCCGCGGGGCTGCCATCATCGCGGCGTCTCTGTTTGATATCGAAGATGTGCGCAAGACTGTTGCGCGCCTGACGGCCGAAGGCCGCGTGAGTCGCGTGGTCGTGTTGATAGAAGCGCTCGATCCGTCGGATATCGAGGGACTGTTTCGCGCGGGGGCGACCGAGGTCATCGCTGCGCACAGTATATGCGGCAACGGGCGCGCGGGCGAGGGAGCGGTTGATTCCGATCGGCGCATGACGATTGAGCCCGATGCTTTTGTTGATAGGGAACCCGGGGCGCCTCGCGCTACAAGAGGCCCGCGTGTTGATGATTATGGAAAAGCGGAAGCCGAGCATGGTCGGCGCCCCCGGAACCCCCTTGTATACGATGACGCTGGAGGGCCGGCACAGCATGCTGGCGACTCCCCGGCTGTAGATATGGGATACGTGCACGGCGTGAATCTGGCGGATGAACTCGACGAAGTTGAGGGCTTTGCCGGGTGCGGCGAGTTGTCGCTGATGCAGCATGAGCAGATTGCACAGAACGAGCCTGCCTTGCAGACCGAACAAGCTGCCATGCCGGCTTGGACGCAGCGTGTGGTTGCGGCGGGGGAGACGGGGACGCTGTCGCCGACGCCCGCCCCGCCGCCTCCGATGCCGCCGGCAGACGCTGCCGCTCCGCAGCATCGAGCTCCGGTCATCTGCGCCATTTCGGGTTCGGGCGGTTGCGGCAAGTCGACGATCGTTGCCACCATGGCACGCACATCGTCGCTGTTGGGCTTGCGTGCCGCCGTGCTCGACCTGGACCTGATGTTTGGAAACCTTTACGACTTGTTAGGCGTCGATGCTCCGCGCGATATGGCGGCACTTATCGAGCCGGCGGCGGCGGGCGCGCTCACCGAGCCGGATATCGTAGCCACATCGATGCGCGTGGCGCCAGGCGTTACGCTCTGGGGTCCCGTTGCGGCGCCCGAGCAAGCCGAGCTCATGGCACGTCCGGTGGAGCTACTGCTTGATGTTTTGCGTCGCGAATCCGACGTGGTCTTTATCGATACCTCGGTCTTTTGGGGCGACGCCGTGGCGGCTGCGGTGGCGGCGAGCGACCGTTGCCTGATCGTTGGCGATGCTGCGGTGTCGTCCGCGACATCGGCGTCGCGCGTCATTGAACTGGCAAGTCGAGTAGGTGTGCCGCGCACGCGCATGAGCGCCGTGTTCAACCGGTTCGGTGCGCGCGGGGCAGACGAGGACGTCGCCATGCGCTTTGAGATTGCCTGTGCGTTGAGCTCCAAGATTCGTATCGCCGATGGCGGGCAGGATCTCGCCGCGCTCATGGCGTTTGGGCGCGCTGATGAGGCAGTGGGGCAGACCAGCGCTTTTGCGACCAGCGTGCGCGAGGCCACGCGCGAGATGCTCGTGGAACTGGGGTGCGCCGTCGGCCCTTGGAGCGATATGGTCGCCGACCGTGCAACGCGCACCGAACGCCCGCGTATCCGCCTTCCCTGGTCGCGCGAGGGTGATCAGCGATGAGCCTGCAAACGAGGATTAAGGCTGCCGGCGCTGCAGCGGGGGCAGCGCCTGTAGATGCTGGGCGTCGCCGCGCGGTGAAACGACGCACCAAGCGCGCCGTGATGGACCGCATGGGTTACGACGAAGTGGCGCGTATCAGCGCCTATATCGACCCGGCACTTGCCCGCTCGGAATTGCGTCCCGCGGTGGAGGCGGCGCTCAATGTTGAGGAACCGACCGATCTCGCGACGACCGAGCGCGAGACCATCATCGACGAGATTTTGGATGACGTAGTGGGCCTGGGGCCGTTGCAGCCGCTCATCGAGGACGACACCGTTACCGAGATCATGATCAACGGCTGCCGCTCGGCTTTCTTTGAACGCGGCGGCGTCTTGCACCCCATCGAGCATGCGTTTGAGGATGATGAGCAGATCCGTGTGCTTATCGACCGCATCATCTCGCCACTTGGCCGCCGTATCGACGAGCGCAGCCCCATCGTCAACGCCCGCCTCAAAACGGGCTATCGCGTCAACGCGGTGATTCCGCCTGTGGCGATTGACGGACCGATTCTCACCATCCGAAAGTTCTCGGACCGTATCTGCTCGCTGGACGAGCTTGTGGGGCTGGGGTCGCTGCCGCTTTGGTATGCGCAGCTGCTGTCGTGCGCGGTGTCGCTGCGACAGGACCTGGCGGTTGCGGGAGGCACGGGATCTGGTAAGACCACCCTGCTCAACGCGTTGTCATGCGAGATTTCCACCGGCGAGCGCATCGTGACGATCGAGGACTCTGCCGAGCTCAAGTTTGCGCATCATCCGCACGTGGTGCGCCTAGAGGCGCGCGAGGCTTCAATTGAGGGCGAGGGCACGGTGACGATCCGCGACCTGGTGACCAATGCCCTGCGCATGCGCCCCGACCGCATCGTGGTGGGCGAGGTGCGCGGTGCCGAGTGCTGCGACATGTTGCAGGCCATGAACACGGGCCACGATGGGTCGCTCACCACACTTCATGCGGGTTCAGAACAGGAGACCGTGGTGCGTCTGACGTTGCTTGCACGTTATGGCATCGATCTGCCGAGCGAGCTCATCGAGGAGCAGATTGCCATGGCGCTCGACGGCATCGTGATGTCCGAGCGCCACGCCGATGGCAGGCGTTTCGTCTCCTCGTATTCGGGGGTGCGTCGCGCCGCGTCGGGCGGCGTAGAACTCGAGCGCTATGTGACTTTCGATGCCGCCGAGCGCACCTGGACGCTTGACCGCGAGCCGCCGTTTATCGCAGAAGGCCTGCGGTCGGGGACGCTCACACAAGAGGAGGTGGACGAATGGAGGTCGCTGTGCCCCTCGTCGTAGGGGGTTTGGCAGGGTTTTCTGTTGCGACGGCGTGCGGGGCGGAACCTCGTGTGCCGCAGGTACCGCCGGCGGAGCTGGCGCGTCAGGCGCTCGAGACGGTGGCAGAGAAGCTGCCGCGTGAGCTGGTGGAAAACGATCTGCTGAAAAAGATCGCCCGTTCGTGGGCATCGCTGGCTCCGGCGCATCGCTTTGGCCTCGTGATTGAAGATGCTTCGGGGCGTTTGGCGTTTCTGCTGCTATCGAGCGGTGTCTGCTGCGTTTTACTAACGATGGTGTCGTTATCGCCCCTCGGATTTGCCTTGGGACTTGTTGCTCCGATTGCCGTTGGCGCCGCTCGGGATGGCTTTGAGAGCCGGCGCGAGCAACACGATGCAGAAGAGGCCATGCCCGAGGCGTTTACCGCACTTTCCATGTCGCTTGCCTCGGGACATTCGCTGGCCCAGGGCATGCGCTTTGTGGGCGCTCATGCGCAAGAGCCGGTACATACCGAGTTTTTGCGGGTAGCGGCGGCGATCGATTGCGGCATCTCGGCGACCGACGCGCTCGATGACTTGCTCGTGCGCATCGACGCCCCCGGCCTTTCGCTTGTGACCTTGGCGCTTAAGGTGTCTCAGCGCACCGGTGCTCCGCTTGCCGACTTACTGTCCGAGGCGTCGAGCATGGTGGGGGAGCGCATTGAGCTCAAGCGCCGCCTGGATGTTAAGACGTCGCAGGCTCGCATGTCTGCGCATATGGTCGCGGCGATGCCGGCGGGCATGTGCGCGGTGTTGGCGCTGCTTTCGGCAGATTTTCGTCGCGGTCTTGCGACGCCTGCCGGTGCGGGCGCTGTGGTGCTGGGTCTAGCCCTCAACGTCGTTGCCCTGGTGGTTATCCGGCGCATTATGCGGGTGGAGCTATGAGCGCCCTGGTTGCAGTTGTGGCTTGCCTGTGTGCCCTGAGTGTATTTGTCGCGACGGGTTTGGATCGGGCGGATGCGCGCAAGATCGCAGGGGCCTGCAAGCGCGAGGCGGTGCTGGTCGCTGCCGCGGGTCGCTCGGTGGTCGATGCCCTGACCGCGCGAGTGAAGGGCGCGGTTGGAGCGGGCGGCCCGGCGCGAGTGTCGCTCGGCGAAGTGTCCGAGATGATCGATGTTGTGCGCTTGGGCCTTTCGGCCGGTCTTTCGTTTGATGCGGCGCTTGAGATTTTCTGCGCCAACCGCCGGTCAGTGCTGGCTCTTCGCCTTGAGCGGGCCTGCATGGCGTGGCGGGTGGGCGTGGGCACGCGTGAGGACGAGTTGTTGGCCGCCGCGCGCGACCTGGACGTGCGAGCGCTCGAGACCTTTGCCATCACGGTGGGGCAGGCGCTCGCTCTGGGTGCCCCACTTGCCGAGACGTTGGCCGCTCAAAGTCGCGAGATCCGTGCGGCTCATCGCGCCGCGGTCGAGCGCGAGATTGAGCGTGCGCCCGTCAAGCTGCTGATTCCCACCGGCACGCCCATCTTGCCGGCGTTGCTTCTGTCCATATTGGGCCCGCTGCTGGGAGCAGGCGGGATGATGTAGGGAGGAATACATGAACACGATGGTCGAAGTTGCTGACAAGGCTTGGAACTGGGCTTTTTGCCGGGCGATTCTCGCTCGCCAGCATGCCAAGGAGCTGTTGCAGGAGGAGAGCGCGCAGGGTACCACCGAGTACGCCATTTTGGTGGGTGTGCTTGTGGTGATCGCGATTATTGCCATCGTTGCATTTAAAGGCAAGGTCCAAGATCTATGGAACGCTATCAGCGAGGGCATCAACAGCCTGTAGAGGGCGAGCGCCCCATCGGGGTGTTGCTGGTGTTTGCATGCCTGACCGTGGCGATAGCGGCGGTGCTTTGGGGGCTTAACGCCGCGCGGCAGCAGCGTCCTGGGGCCGCCTTCGATTCGGGCTCAGATTCGGCGGTGGCGTCTCAAAAAGATGAGATGCGAGATGTGGACGATTCGGATGTCGCTGTCACGGCGCAAACCTTTCTGCGGACGCTCGACAAGCGGTCTGGCACTGCGACGGATTCGTCTGAGGACAACGCGATTGCGGTCCGGCTTGCATGGTCCGAGGACCGACCGATGACCGAGGCAGCGGCGGATATGTTACGCGCCTACCGCGAGGTGCCAACGGCCCAGCTCGCCCTGAGCGGCTATCTCGATATTAAGGGCAACGTATGGGGCGCTATCGTGCGTGACGGACGCGGCTGGGTCGATATGGTGACGGTTGCCGCGGATACCGGCGATGCTTCGTGTCGTCTGCGCGCCGTGCGCCTGGTACCGCAAACAATAAGCTCAAAGGAGGGATCGTGAAATGCATGGCGTTCTGCGTGAAGAGGTTGCCCAAGCGACTGTGGAATACGCCATCGTCACGGTGGCGCTGCTTTCCATCGTGCTGGCGATCGCGGGGCTTTGGCGTGCTGGCACCGATGGGCGCTTGGCGGCGCTGGTCGAGCGGGCGGCATCCCATGGCGTTGCCTCGACGTCGGTTATCGACGCCGCTGCGGGCGCTAAGGACATCGTGCTGTATTGATGCTGCGCGCGAGGACCGGGCGCAGTCTACGGTCGAGGCGGCGTTCCTGCTGCCGACGTTTCTGACGCTCGTCCTGTTGGCGCTGCAGCCGGTGTGCCTGCTCTATACGCGCGCGGTCATGGAGCCTGCCGCCGCCGAGACCGCGCGGCTCATGACCACGACGACGGCGGAGGACGACGATCTTAAGGAGTTCACCCGCCGCCGGCTTGCCGCAGTGCCCAACGTTTCGATCTTTCATGCCGGCGGGCCGTTGTCGTGGGATATCGAGCTTGGCCGGGCCGGTGCGGGTGGCGTCTCGGCCGTGTCCGTTTCTGGCGAGGTCAAGCCGTTGCCTGTGATCGGTGCGTTTGCGCGGGCTATGGGTGGTACCGCCGAGGGCGGCTACGTTGAGCTCAAGGTCGATGTCTCGTATCAATCGCGTCCCGAATGGCTGGAGGGAGATTATGATTCGTGGATTGCTGCATGGGATTAAGCGTTTCTGGTCTAGATGCGTTTTGACGCGCCGTCCGAGCTGCCATCGCAAGCGAGGCGGCTTTATGGGCCGCGCCGGTATCGACCTGTTTATCGAAGACGGTGCCTACACCACGCTTTCTTCTGCCGTGGTCATCCTAGTGGTGCTCACGTTGTTGTTTTCGTCGACCGCGGCGATATGGAGCATGTCGCGTGCCGGGGATACCCAGGTGGCGGCCGATAGCGGCGCGCTGGCGGGTGCCAACGTAGCGTCGTCCTATCACACGGCTGCCACGGTGGTTGATGCGAGCATCTTGAGTCTGGGGCTGGCGGGGTTTGCCACGATCGGGACGGGTCTGGTCGCCATCCTCATCCCGGGTGCCGAACCAGTTGCCGGCAATATGGTCGACACCGGGATTGAGATTATTAAAACGCGCAACAAGTTTGCCAAAAGCGCATCGGAAGGCTTACAGAAAATCGAGACGGCTCTGCCGTATCTGATTGCCGCGCGTGCCACGCAGGCGGTGTCGGCGCAGGATACCGATAGTGTGGCCTATACCGGTACGGCACTTGCCGTGCCCAGGACATCCGAGTCGGACTTCGCTGCGCTCAAAGGGTCAGAGATCTCGACCGATGCCATTAAAGACACATCAGATGATTTAGAGCGTGCAGCCGAGGAGCTGCGGAAGGCTTCTGAGGACACGGCGAAGGCTAAAGAGCGCGCTTGGCTGGCGGATTGTGGTGGGTCGGACGAGAGTTCGATTGGCAAGTACTCGTGTATGTGGGAGCGTGCGAAAAAACTAGCAGAACTATCTGACAGCCAGAACCGTCATGAAAAGTCGAGCATCACATGGGAGCCGCAAATAGCGCTCGATCGCGCGAAAACCTATTACCGACAGCGCTTGGCGAATGAAAAACCTCAGGGATCGAGCGTCGAGATGAAAGCGCAGTCGGCGGCGCGCAAGGCGTTTTACACCTATGCGAGTACAGAGGTCAATCGTGCATATGTAACCGAGGACGGAGATGAAGTCGCTTCCTATATCCCGCTGTTGCCGCGCAACACTGACGAGGTGCGAGCGACGGAACTCTATATCGATACGGTGTGGCCAACCAGTGCCATCGATGGCAAGACGTATCTGCATTACGGAACGAGTTGCCCCAACTATAAGAAGGGGGCGCCATGCGGGCTGGCCTCGGTTGCTGCTTATGACGGGCAGGACAAATGCAATAGATGCCATTTTGGTGTTTCGTCGCTCGGTGCCGTTGCGGCTCCTTCGACTTCTATCGAAAACGGCTTTGAGTACCACTTTGATCGATTCAAAGAGGCTCTGGAAGACTACGTCGAATGCCGCAACAAAGAACTCGAACTTGAGCGTCAGACCGAGGATGAGGCCGACCGTGCGGGCAATGCGTTTGACCAAGCCATTAAAGCGCTTTCCGGCGAGCGCCCGCGTATCGCCCCACCTGGCCGTAACGGCGTGGTCGCCTTTGCAGTTTCGGGTGACATTACCAGCCCCGATCAACTTAACTCCTCGTTTAACGCGGCAGTCAGGCTTGGCGATCGCGGTGCTATCTCTGCCGCGGTGCTGGCCCCCGATGAGGCGACGGCGCAAAACAACGTGCTTTCGCGATTTTTCTCGACATTGAAGGAACGCTCGGGCGGCGTTGCCGGCGTGCTCGACGGCGTCATGGATGTTTGGGGACGGCTACTCGTGGGATACGGAGACATCCAAGGTTCGGCCGACGAACTTATGGACGAGATGATTAAAGACCTAGGAGGGGGCGGCGGTGCGTTGGGCTCCATTGCATCGTGGCTCGGCGATACCGTTTCGGCGTCCGTGGCGGCGCTAGGTTTGGAACCGTGCGACTTGCGCCTGCGAAAGCCGGTGCTGACCGATTCCGCCAACGTCATTAAGAGTCCGGGGTCTGACATTGCGGGTCTCTCTCAAACGCAAGACAAACTGCGAAGTATTCCGTTGGGCGTGACCGATCCCAAGGCGCTTTGCGAGGCGTTGGAATATCAAGTCGAACGCACCATTAGCGGTACGGTGTTCACACTTGCGGAGATTCCTCTGCCCGGCGGTGGCTCCATCCCGCTCGCCGTCGATGTCGCCACGCTGGTTGGCGCTCTGGGCGGTGGGTCGTAATGAGTATCCGCATGCGTCTGCGCGAGGAGCGCGCCCAAGCGACGGTTGAGATGGCAGTGGTTACGCCCGTTTTGCTGGTGCTGGCACTCATCGTGTACAACGTCATGATCTTTGCCAGCGCTGTCGCGCGCTTCGACCGCGTGGTGCCCGACATCGTGCTGGCGCACGCTGTGGCGCCGGGCGGGGAGGGTGACGAGAGCTCTGCCGATGCCTCGGCGACGGTTCAGACTCAAATTCTGAATGCCATGGAAGGCTATGACTTGCAGATCGAAGTGTCGAGCGAGCAAGGCGCGGAGGCATCGGATGGTGGCCTGCTCTCCCTATCCGGTACGTTTAGGACCTACACCTGCACCATGCACTATGAGCCGTGGCCGACTTCTCTCAGCATCGCTGGCGTTCCGCTGGGGGCGCCGACAACGTTGTCGCACGAGCGCGCGGTGACGGTCGATCCGTGGCGTCCGGGGGTGGTCATGTGACCGCGGTCTCGTCCTACATCGCTTACGCGCGGGCACTCAACAGGCTGGGTTGGACGCCGGCCGAGTTTGTGGTGGCGGAGTCGTTTGCCGTGCGCCTGCGCGGCATGCTGGGACGGCGTCCGGTTGCCGCCAACGGCCTGCCGCTCGTCATGGCGTTTCCACGCTGCTCTTCGGTCCATACGTGTTTTATGGCCTATCCCATCGACATCGCCTTCATCGATGCACGCGGCAATATCCTCGCGCGCTACGAAAACGTATGTCCCTGGTGTATGTGCTCCTGCCCCGGCGCCTGGGCGGTATTGGAACGCCCTTCAATCCTCGCTACACCTTCCGCCCTCCAACAAGTGCCGGCGTAAGAGATTGGCGACAGCGGACTTTCGTCATACGAAATTGGGTAAGATGGAGGAGAAGATGCATGGATGTTGAGATCCATCCCAACGCTAAAAAGCACCTGACGGAAAAGCAGGTACTAGGTGCCTGGTTCGCGGTTACTGAGTGCATTCGCCGCGAGTCGGAGGACGAGCCGCCGAGATGGCTTGCCATTGGATAGCTTCCAGATGGTCGAAGTGTGGAACTTGTTGCGGTCGAACTAATTCGTGGATGGCTCATTATTCATGCCCTGTCTCCGGTTCAGAAGAAATTCTGGCAAGAGATCGAGCGAGCTCGGCAGAGGGGTCGATGATGAGCAAGACGTATACGGCCGCTAATGGTCAGGTTGTAACGGATGAAATGATTGACGCGTGGTGCGAGTCGTACGAGCGCGGAGAGTTTCCGGATGGCGAACGCACCGTTGGTGGGATCGTGCATGGACGGCCCCCGCTCTCAGGTGAGGGGACGGCAACGCTGTCGGTCAAGATTCCTCTGGGAATGAAGGAGGCCATTCGTCGACGGGCGGCTGCCGAGGGGATGACGCCAAGTGAGTTTGCCCGTGCGGCTCTGAGCGAAAAACTTCTTGCTGCCGGCTGATGTCTCTGACGTGCCGATTTATAGAACCGAGGCTGTGCTCAAAAACTTTTTTAAAATTCTCGGTTGACCGGAACGCGTCCTTGGTTATACTAATCAAGCCTTGAAACAAGGCACACCTCAAATGGCTGGGTAGCTCAGTTGGTAGAGCAGAGGACTGAAAATCCTCGTGTCAGGGGTTCGATTCCCTTCCCCGCCACCTTGAATTGACTAGGACCTCTGAAAAGGGGTCCTTTTCTTTTATGTGGACCCGCGGAAAATGCATCCCAGTCTTTTGCGAAAAACGGGACGCGCTTTTCGGCGCTTACTTCCGACGTGCGTGCACATCTCGGCCCCGCCCGCTCAGACATTCCTCCCGCTTTTGCGCCACTTTACAGACCGTTCGGTCGTCTGTCCGCACGCGCGGGTATACTAAAAACGATACTTTTCCTATGCAATACGATGCAGGCTCGGCCTGCACGATCCGAAGGGGGCAGTGATGGAGAGGATACTCGGCGTTAATCTCTCTGGCTGGTTTATTCCCGAGCCTTGGGTGACCCCGTCGCTATACGCGGCGACCGGTGCATCCAACGCGGCCGAGCTGCAGGAGGCCATGGGCACCGCCGCCTATAACGAGCGCATGCGCCGTCATTACGAGACGTTTGTGAGCGAGGACGATTTTCGCCGCATGGCGCAGATTGGCCTCAATGCCGTGCGTCTGCCGGTACCCTGGTATGCCTTTGGCTCACAGGAGTCCGATGCCTCCTACATCTCGGTTGTCGACTACATCGACCGTGCAATTGAGTGGGCTGCCAAGTACGACATCCGCGTGCTGCTTGATCTAGCAACTGTGCCCGGTGGCCAGGGCGATTCCAACGATTCGCCCACCACGCCGGAGGCTGTCGCCGAGTGGCATTCGTCCACCAACGGTCGTCATGTCGCACTCGACGTGCTCGAGCGCTTGGCCGATCGCTACGGCGAGGCCGAGAGCCTGCTGGGCATTGAGCTGCTGGATACGCCGCAGATGAGTGTCCGCAAGAGCCTCTTCACCATGACGGATGGCATTCCGGCGCACTACCTGCGCAACTTCTATCGCGATGCCTATGAGCTCGTCCGTTCGTATATGCCCGAGGATAAGATCGTCGTCTTCTCGTCGTCGGGGCATCCCAGCGAGTGGAAGCATTTTATGCGCGGCACTAAGTACAAGAACGTCTACATGGACCTTCACCTGTACCATTACCGCGACGAGCATGCGCTCGACATCACGAGCCCCCGCGGGCTGACGACGGCGATTTCGCGTAACAAGCGCGAGCTTAAAGAAGCGATTTCAACTGGGTTCCCCGTGCTGGTGGGCGAATGGTCGGGCGCGGCGATCTTTGCCAACTCGTCGGTTACGCCCGAGGGCCGCAATGCCTACGAGCGCGTGTTTATCGCCAACCAGCTGGCTTCGTTTGCGCCGGCTGCCGGTTGGTTCTTCCAAACGTGGAAGACCGAGAAGCGCATTGCAGCATGGGACGCCCGCGCGGCGCTCGGTACGCTCGAGCGCGGCATGATTGAATAGGTTGATATGACGCAAAACAGCGCCCATACGGGCAAACTCTATGTGGTCGGCACGCCCATCGGCAACCTGGGCGACCTGTCCCCGCGCGTTGGCGAAGCCTTTGCCGCTGCCGATGTCATCTGCTGCGAAGACACGCGTGTGACGTCAAAGCTGCTGATGCACCTGGGCATTTCCAAGCCGCTTGTCCGTTGCGACGAGAATGTGATCGCCAGCCGCGCCGCCGGCCTGGTCGACCGTCTGCTGGCGGGGGAGACCCTCGCCTTTGCCTCGGACGCCGGCATGCCGAGCGTGTCCGATCCCGGCCAGGCGCTAGTTGAGGCGGCGCGTGAGGCCGATGTGCCCGTCGAAGTTATTCCCGGGCCCTCTGCCTGCGTCACGGCGCTTGTTTCGTCCGGCATTCCCTGCGAGCATTTTTTCTTCGAGGGCTTTTTGGGCCGAAAGCACGGTGACCGCGTGCGCCGTTTGCAGCGCCTTGCCGTGGTGCCCGGCGCGCTCATCTTCTACGAGTCTCCACATCGCATCGTGGCGACACTCGAAGCCGTGGCCGAGGTTTTTCCCCAGCGTGAGGTTGCCGTCTGCCGCGAACTCACCAAGTTGCACGAGGAGGTCCTGCGCGGATCTGCCGCCCAGCTTGCCGAGGAGCTACGTGCCCGCGGCGAGGTAAAGGGCGAGATTGCGCTGGTCATCGCGCCGCCGAGCGAGGACGAAGAGGCCGGTATCGCGCCGGTTGGCGCCGCGGCAGTAGATCCCGATGAGGCCCTGCGCGCGGATATCCGCGCCGCGCTCGAGGAGGGGGAGCCCGCCTCTGCGGTGGCCAAGCGCCTGTCTCAGAAGTATTCGCGCCGCAAGCGCGATGTCTATGCCATGGTGCTCGATACGCAATAGATGGAGGATATCCAGCCCTTGCGCTAGAATCATCCTCTGTATGCAACGTTTTTCTGGAGGACAAACCCCATGGATCAAAGCAAGCCTTCGTTCTTTATCACGACGCCCATCTACTACGTCAACGCCGATCCGCACCTGGGCACGGCTTATTCCACCATCATCGCCGATGTTCAGGCTCGCTATCGCCGCTCCGCCGGCTATAACGTCAAGTTCCTGACCGGCATGGACGAGCACGGCGAGAAGGTCGCCGAGGCCGCAGCCAAGCACAACATGACGCCGCAGGAGTGGACCGACAGCCAGGCTCCGCACTTCAAGGAGCTTTGGAGCAAGCTCGAGATCTCCAACGACGACTTCATCCGCACCACCGAGCCGCGCCAGCATCATGCCGTGCAGTACCTGTGGGAGCGCATGAAGGAGTCCGGCTACCTGTATAAGGGCAGCTACGACGGTTGGTATTGCGTGCCTGACGAGACCTACTTCACTGATACGCAGGTCCAGAAGGGCGACGAGGAGTACGGCAGCGTCGGCCAGCACCTGTGCCCCGACTGCCACCGTCCGCTTGAGCGCGTGCAGGAGGAGTCCTACTTCTTTAAGCTTTCCGCCTTCCAGGACAAGCTGCTCAAGCTCTATGACGAGCACCCCGACTTTGTCGAGCCCGCGTTCCGTATGAACGAGGTGCGCAGCTTTGTCGAGGGCGGCCTCAACGACCTTTCCGTGAGCCGTACGAGCTTTGACTGGGGCATCCAAGTTCCGTTTGACGAGGGCCACGTGACCTATGTGTGGTTCGACGCGCTGCTCAACTATATGACGGCTGTCGGCTACGGTGTCGATACCGACGAGGCCCGTGCCGAGCTGGCCTATCGCTGGCCCGCGCAGTTCCACATCGTGGGCAAGGACATCATCCGTTTCCACTGCGTCATTTGGCCGGCCATGCTCATGGCCATCGGCGAGGCCCTGCCCGAGCACGTCTTTGCCCACGGCTTCCTGACCGTGCGCAATGCCGAGACCGGCAAGGCCGAGAAGATGTCCAAGAGCCGCGGCAACGCCATCGCTCCGCAGGACGTTATCGACATGCTGGGTGTCGAGGGCTATCGCTACTACTTTATGACCGACGTCGTCCCCGGCACCGACGGTGCCATCAGCTTCGATCGCATGGAGCAGGTCTACAACGCCGACCTGGCCAACAGCTGGGGCAACCTTATCTCGCGTTCGCTCAACATGAGCGGCAAGTACTTTGACGGTTGCGCGCCCGCCAAGCCCGCATCGTTCGATGCGTTCGACAACCCGCTGGCAAAGATCGCCGATGGTCTGGTCGACCGCTACATGGCCAAGATGGACGTGCTCGATTACGGTGGAGCCAAGGACGAGGTCATGGAGCTCATCCACGCCGCCAACCACTACATCGAGGACTCCGAGCCTTGGGCACTTGCCAAGGACGAGGCCAAGGCTGACGAGCTGGCGTTTGTGATCTACAACCTGCTCGAGGCCATCCGCATTGCCGCTCACCTGCTGATGCCGCTCATGCCCCAGACTTCTGCCGAGGCTCTGCGCCGCCTGTCCTGCGAGGACGAGGCCGCGAGCGACGACCTCAAGGGCATTTGCGCTTGGGGCCTGCTTGCTGGTGGTCAGCCCGTCGAGAAGGGCGATCCGCTGTTCCCGCGTCTGGCGTAGAGACCGCGCGAGCGCCATATCGGCAATTTGCTGTTTAGCTGTAAGGGCATGGCCGCCACGGTCCATGCCCTTTTGTTTCAAGACGCCGCCATCATGCTAAGGAGGCAACCATGACAACTTCGCCTTTGGCAAACCCCACGGCAACTAGGGAGCTGCTAGAGGAGTTTGGCCTTGCGACCAAGCATCGCCTGGGCCAGAACTTCCTGATCGACAACCATGTGATCGAACGTATCTGTGAGCTCGCTGAGCTTGCGGGCGATGAGCGCGTGCTCGAGGTCGGCCCGGGTTGCGGCACGCTGACGTTGGCCCTGCTGCAGGAGGCGGCGTGCGTTACGTCGATTGAGGCCGATCCCGAGCTTGAGCCGGTGCTTGACGCCCACGCCGCCGACTATGCCAACTTCCGCTTTATCATGGGCGATGCGCTCAAGGTGTGCCCGGAGCAGGTTGAGCAGGTCGCCGGTGGTGAACCTACGGTGTTTGTCGCGAATCTGCCCTATAACGTGGCGGCGACGATCATCCTTCAGTTCTTCCAGACGATGCCCGCGCTTAAGCGCGCTGTCGTCATGGTGCAAAAGGAAGTTGCAGATCGTATTGGCGCAACGCCGGGCAACAAGACCTATGGCGGCTACACGGCAAAGCTCGGCCTGTATGCACAGGTGACGGGGCGCTTTGAGGTGCCGCCGCGTTGCTTTATGCCAGCGCCGCATGTGGATTCTGCTGTCGTGCGTATCGATCGCGTTGACGGCGTGGTGCCCGAGGGCATCGACCGCGAGTTTGTGGCCCGTGTGATCGATGCCGCGTTTGCTCAGCGTCGCAAGACCATCCGCAATTCCATGAGCGCCAACGGCTTTGTCAAGGACGTGCTCGATGCCGCCTTTGAGGCTTGCGGTATTGCACCCACCACGCGCGCCGAGACGCTTGATGTTGCTGACTTTGTCCGTCTGGCCCAGGAGCTAATCCATGATGCCTAATGCCGCACGCGTGACGTTTACCAAGAAAAAAAAGACGGTCGCCTGCCCCGTGCCCTTGGCGCCGCTTGCCGACACGCATGCACATCTGCTTTCGTTCTGGGGCAAGGATGTGCCCGAGACGCTCGTGCGCGCCAAAGCCGCGGGTGTCGACCTGTTGGTGACGATGTTCGACCCCATCGCAGACAAACGCAGCGTGACGGACTATAGCGACTGGCTCGTGCGCGAGATTCTGCCGATGCAGGATATCCCGCAGATCAAGTATCTTGCCGGCGTGCATCCGTATGGCGCGCCGGACTATACCGACGACGTTCACGCGCAGGTCGTTGCCGCACTCGATGACCCCTTATGCGCCGGTATTGGCGAAATCGGCCTGGACTACCACATGGACTATGACGACGATATCGCGCCAGCACCCCATAACGTGCAGATTGATTGCATGGCGCGTCAGCTCGAGCTTGCCGTGTGCCGTAACGTGCCGGTGGAGCTGCATCTGCGTCACGAGGACACGGATCAGGAGCGAACCTCGCACGTGGACGCCTATAACGTGCTTCGTGAGGTGGGTGTGCCCCAGGCTGGTTGTGTGCTGCACTGTTTTGGCGAGGACCGCGCCACGATGGAGCGCTTTGTGGATTTGGGCTGCTATATCGCCTATGGCGGTGCGGCCACCTTTAAGCGCAACGACGATGTGCGCGAGGCATTTGCGGCAACCCCACTCGATCGAATTTTGTTCGAGACGGATTGCCCGTATATGGCTCCGGAGCCCATCCGCGGTCTTGAATGCGAGCCCGCAATGATCTCCATTACGGCAAACACGCTGGTCAACGACCGTGTCGATCGTACCGGCGAGGATGCTGAGGCAATCGCGCGAGCAGCTTGGGAAAATGCCTGCAAACTTTTTCAAAAATAGTTCTTGCGTTCGCGATGGCGCTCCGTTATTCTAATTTCTGCACGCGGGCGTGGCGGAATTGGCAGACGCGTACGGTTCAGGTCCGTATGGGGGCAACCCCATGGAGGTTCAAGTCCTCTCGCCCGCACCATTTTGAAACGAACGCCCTCTCCGGAGGGCGTTTTTCATTT